>JANLIM010000012.1 GCA_024654145.1 Candidatus Zambryskiibacteriota bacterium
GGACCTAATTTGTATTTAATCTCTTTTACCAAATGAGGAGTGATGAGCGTGCCTCCATTTGCTAGTGCAGAAAGAGCGCGGACAGTAGTGATAGGGGTAAGAGCAATACCCTGACCGAATGAAGCTTGGGCAGCTTCAAGTTCCCTACTTGTCTTTAGGTTTGAGACGAGGGATTTGCCTTCGTTGGGCAGATCAATACCGGTGACGTCCTCTAAGCCAAAGCGAAGCATGGAATCGTTAAATTTTCTTGTACCGACACGGGAAGCAATATAAGCAAAGCCAGTATTGAGAGATTTATTTAATGCTTCCTGCATTGTTACAGAAGTGCCGTGAGACTTGCCGTCATAGTTGCAAAATGTTCTTGAATTTAGAGTCATACAGCCAGGGTCGTTGTAGATTGTGCGAGCAGAAATAGCACCACTGTCGAGCCCGATGCCTATCGTTAGAGCCTTGATAATAGAGCCCATTTCATAACGGTCTTCAATGAGTTTGTTTCTAAAAATAGCTGCATCGCTTTCATTTTGTGGAGCATTCGGATCGAAACTGGGGGTTAAAGCAAGCGACAGTATTTCTCCAGTCATAGGATCTATAACAATGCCTCCGGTGAAGTCGGACGAATAGTTTTCGGTTACTCGTGCAATCTCTGTTTCTAAAAAAGCTTGAGCAGAAGGCTCTATGGTAGTGATAATATCTCCGTCAAGAGAATCTCCTTCGCTTACAACCTTTTTAATATTAGAAAAGATTTCTGCAAAGAAGTTTACAAAAACGTCATCGGACTCTCGTTTAAGCACTTTTTCGTATTGCCTTTCAAGCCCATATCTTCCGGCTAGTTCGTCACCCTGGTAACCCACCAGCCCTAGTGCGTGTGCTGCCATGTCTCCACCAGGATATGTGCGCCAGCGCTCACGCGTAACTGCAACCCCCGGTATTTCTAGTGCTTTTATTTTTTCAGCATTCTCCGCGCTGACACGTCTTGCTAGTTCTTCGTAAGGATCGTTCAATTTCGCCACTCGTGCATGGAAGACCTGGCTGTCTATCGGCACAACAGAGTTAAGAGCCTCGTAGGTGCCGTTAAGATCGCCTTTCTCTCGGAGAATACCAGGATTTACATGCAAGATATATCCAAGCTTCACTGTGGCGGCAGGCACAAGAGTACCATCCGCTGTTGAGAAAAAGATTGACCCTCTGTCAAAATAATTTATCCCTGCGACATACTGGTTCTCACCCTTGGCCTTAAATGCTTCTCCTTGAATAATTTGGACAAAATAGAGTTTGGCAATAAGTAGCAAAGCAAACAAAATTATAAAAAGTGATAACAGTCGCAGTCTGTTTTTAATTGCCGGCATAGGTCTCTATTCTACCCTTCGACAAGCTCAGGGTAAACCGCTATCGATTCAAAGTAAGAGCTGTTGAAGCGTTCCTAGAGACGTAGAGGGGTGCTCTGTTCTCTTTAAAGCCCATGCTGTATGCAAGGTCTGAAGTTATGGCATTTTTTGCCTCTATGTAGGCGAACTCAAGGGTGCCAATACGGTCTGCGGCGTCCGCGACATAGTGCTCAAGGTTCGAACGGAGGGCGGTGTTCCTAGCCATAGAATTAATAGCGTAGAAGTAGACAAAAAGGGAGAGAATCGAGACACCGACGAGGAACCAGAAAAAGGTGGTCCTTTGTTCGTATGAAATTGTTTTTATTTTATTAGACATTTTTTTCTATAATTCTTAGTTTGGCGCTCCTTGAACGAGGATTTTCCTTGACCTCATCTTCGCTTGGAACTACCGGTTTCTTGTTAATAAATTTTGCTTTATCTTGAGTAGTTTTCTCTCTGAAAAAGTTCTTGACCATCCTGTCTTCTAAGCTGTGAAAGGAGATAACAGCTAACCTTCCTCCTTTAGACAAGTCCATCCAGGCCTTGTCTAAACCTTCTTCAAGTGCAGTCAGCTCTTCGTTGGTTGCTATGCGTAGGGCTTGGAAAGTTTTCGTTGCTGGGTGAATCTTGTCACGCCAATTTTTTGGCTTTGCTCTCCCGATTGCCTCTACAAGGTCGAAAGTAGTTTTGAAAGGCTTCACTTCCCTTGTCCTCACGATTTCTGCGGCAATGCGCTTGGAGTATTTCTCCTCTCCAAAGCCTTTCAGAATCATCTCTAACGCTGATTCTGAAAAGTTATTCAGAATTTTGGCAGCGGTCAGATCGCTTTCATCAGGCTCCTCTTTCATTGTCATGAGCAGAGGCTCATCTCTTTGAAAGCTGAATCCTCTCCCCGACTCCTCAAACTGATCGGAGGAGAGACCGAGATCGAAGAGGATGGCATCGACAGACGAGATGCCAAGGTCTTCGAGAACTTTGTCTAAGTTTCTGAAACTTTCATTAACGAGGAAGAACTTTGCTCCAAGGTTCCGCAATACCTTGTCGCTCCTCCTGATCGCGTCCTTGTCTCGGTCGAGACCGATGATGGTAACAGAATCTCCGAAGAGATCCGCCACCCTCGCGCTATGACCGCCGGAGCCTACTGTGCCGTCGAGATAGACCTTGCCTTTCTCGATGTTGAGACCCTCAACGCTTTCATGTAAAAGAACTGGTTTATGTTTAGCCGTCATAGCTTTAGCGACGTCGGCCATACTAAGCGAATTCTGATTCGAGCTTCCTCCTATAGGTTGCCCATTTCTTGTCGTTCCAGATCTCCACTTTGTCGTGGACACCGGTAAGAACAATTGTGTTCTTGAGTTCTGCGAAATCCCGAAGGAATTCTGGAATCAAGATACGTCCTATAGAATCAATCTCGATCTCTGATGCTCCGGAGAAAGTGAATCGTGCATACTTCTGATCACTTTCCACATGACCCTTCTGCTTGACCTCGCTGGAGATCTCGAGCCACGTCTTGTGGGGATAGAGTACGAGGCAACGATCCTTACCGCGAGTCACAACTACTTTTTTCCCCAAGTCCTTCCTGAACTTGGCTGGCAATGAGAAGCGGTTCTTCTCATCGACTGTATGTGTGTGTTCGCCGATAAACATTGTTTTTTGATCATACCACTTAATCCCACATAAATACATTTTATACCACTCCCCCACACAATACTAGACGTAAACCCACCAGTTTCCTGTCATTCTGTGGATAACCCCTGCATACGAAAAAACCGTGCAGTAGACCCATTTGGGTCACTGCACGGCAGTCACTTATACGACTTTTTGCTCTACTATGAACTCAGGTTCACCAGCGAACTTCTTCCAGCTTCTCTCCCCAAGAACAAGGCCGGCGAGTTCTTCGACGGACGAAACTTCGTCATAAGCGTCGTAGAAGTCTTTTTGACATCTACTGAATTTATTAGCCAGACGTTGATTTACCTCGTCGTATCCATAGTTTTTCCACTCGTAGCCGAAACCTGTTAATCCTCGATGCTGGAGGATGAGGAGGTCTTCAGCGGCAAGTCGAACTCTCTTGGCAAGACGACACAGATGCTCCTCAACCTGTTTTCGAAATAATCCGGTTGGGAAACTCAAGAAGAGTTGCTGGAAGCGTTTGTATCTTCTTAGCTCGAGTGACCAGTTGATCCAAGCGATCGTGGCAGTGGCTGCCCAGCTTACCAGGAGCGCCACATCAACGGTTCGAAGTTCGTATTTTTCTCCGTATTCACTCGTTGAAAGCACGAATGCAGATACGAGGAAAAGCGCGGCCCATACGATTCCAGCACGAATGACTGTCATCTCTCACTCCCAACTCCCTAATCCGTGGCCAGTTTGTCTGACCTACGTGAGACGTTTGTCGTCTCTGAGGAGCATTTAACACTATGAATTATCAAATCAATTGAGTCAAGTGTAGCTGTTATTCTCAAGTTCTTAAGAACATTAGAATAAAATAAACTAAAAGCCGTGCAGCAGACCCACTTGGGTCGCTGCACGGCGCAGACTAGAACAGTGGTTTCACAACGACGAGCGTCACCATGGTGGCCTCGATCGCAGTGAAGGTGAGGGGCTGGAGCGTGTCCGCCACGGTCCACTTGCGGACCGCGAGAAGGGCAAACACACATGAGGCAAGCCAGATCGACCAGGCGATTGGGTCTTCCTGAGCGGGGTTTGCCCAGGCATTCGCGAAGGTCGGGATCGCTCCCACCAAGAGCGCAATGCATGAACAGATGATGGCAAGGACGGCGTTACCCGTCCACTGCCACAGAGCAATTCCGGCGGCCGCGCCGAGGATGCTCACCCACTCGATCGTCCCCATTGTGGCTGCGCCGTAGAAGAGTGCAAGGATCGTGATGACCCAGGCACCAGCCACGGCACCGGTGATCTGACCGCTCGCTACCCTCTCCTTTTTCATGGCGATGAGCACGAGCGTGTCGACGGTGGCCCAGATCGCCCAGGACACCGGCGACGGCTGGGTCTGCCCTTGCAGGATCGCCCAGATGTAGGGCAGAAACGCCACGAAGAACAGAAAGCCCGCAAGGGCATTGAACGTTCTCTTCACTCTCTTATCCTCCTGGTTACCCGAAGGGGCAACCTCAATCCTGTATCTATCTTAGCACAATTTTATATAAATGTCAAGTTCAAGAATTAGTTACCCAAAACAGCTTTCTTTCCTACTTCGCTAAAGCTTCGAAGGACAAGGGCGTTAGATATCAAGCACTGCTTTTTTGGCGTTACTTTGTATGAAAGATTTGCGAGATGGGACGTCCGTGCCCATGAGGATATCGAAGATGCGGTCGGATTCGCGAGCGTCGTCTACTGTGACTTGTTTGAGTATACGTTTGGCAGGGTCCATGCTGGTCTCCCA
>JANLIM010000014.1 GCA_024654145.1 Candidatus Zambryskiibacteriota bacterium
AAGCTACACCCCCAACTGACCGTGACATTTCCCACGCAGATGAGAATACAACCGCCGACGCCATCGAAGGATATGAAAGTAACAAAGCTATCGTTACAACACTCGAAAATCGCTACAACGATGTCAAAAGTGGTTTAGATAAAATCAAACACGGCGTTTACGGCAAGTGCCAAGTTTGCCAAAAAGAAATAGAAGAAGACCGCCTCGAAGCCAACCCCTCCGCAAGGACCTGCAAAGAGCACATGGACTAAGTGTGTGGCCTCAATATTTCTTCATACCTCAAATACATCAATCTCTCGCTATAACGTGAAGTTAGTGTGGACATATTTGTTAATAAAAACTGTTGTATAATTTTATGCATGAGTTTTTCGAAAGTTTATAGTGCTCAGACAGAACTTTTAAAGGTCAGGCTCGTTTCTGTAGAAACTGATATTGATAAAAACACTCTTTACGCCTTTGCAGTAGTAGGGCTTGCTGACAAAGCAGTGGAAGAAGCCAGGGATAGGATTTCTGCCGCCATAAAGAATACCGGTTTTGAATCACCCAAAAAGTGCAACCATAAAATTGTCATCTCTCTCGCTCCTGCTGACACAAAGAAGGAGGGTCCGTCGTTCGATCTGGCCATGGCTCTCTCTTACCTCTTAGCAAACGAGGAAGTAAATTTTGACCCAGAGGGAAAATTGTTTTTAGGCGAGCTTTCCTTGGACGGTAAGTTACGACCAGTGCGTGGTGTTCTTCCCATAGCCCGCTTTGCAAAGTCAAACAAATACAAAGAACTTTATGTTCCAGAAGAAAATGTTGCCGAAGCGGCGCTTATTGAAGAGGTGAAGGTCTTTGGCGTGCCGAATTTGAAAGTCTTAATAGAACATCTCACCGGGGAAGCGAAGCTGAAGCCAGCTCCTGTTACTAAACTTTCTCAAGAAGTGGTTGTTTCATACACTGACTTCGCAGATGTACGAAGTCAGGAGAGAGCAAAACGCGGACTCCTCATCGCCGCGGCAGGTGGACACAATGTCGCCATGTACGGCCCGCCAGGGACAGGCAAAACTATGCTTGCTAAGGCCTTTGCTGGCATTCTTCCTAAGCTCACATTTGAAGAAGCGCTTGAAGCAACAGGCATACATTCTGTCGCAGGCACTCTTACAGAAACCTTCATTACCAACCCGCCATTCCGCTCTCCGCACCACACGGCATCATATGTTTCATTGGTGGGCGGTGGAGCGACACCCAAACCTGGTGAAATCACTCTCGCTCATCGCGGAGTTTTATTTATGGACGAATTTCCAGAATTTGAAAGGCGGGTAATAGAAAGTTTGAGACAACCACTTGAAGACAAGGTCGTTTCTGTTTCTCGCGCCAAAGGCACTGCACACTTCCCGGCCAATGTACTCCTCATAGCAGCGATGAATCCTTGCCCGTGCGGCAACTACGGCTTCCGAGGCAAACAATGCATCTGCACTCCATCAGCATTGACTCGCTACAGAAGAAGATTGTCCGGGCCGATCATCGACCGTATCGACATCTGGGTTGAGGTAGATAGGATCATGCCTCACGAATTAGATAGCACGGGTCCAGAAGGAAAAAAGAGTGAAGAGTTCAGAAAAATGGTTTCAAAAGCAAGAGAGACTCAAGCGAAAAGATTCGAAGGGAAACCAACGGTAACAAGAAACGCAGAAATGAGCGCAAAAGAATTAGTTCTGCATGTGCATTTGGAAAAAGACGCTGAGAAGACACTTAACCTCGCAGCGGAGCGGCTTGGATTCTCTCCTCGCGTCTATCACCGCATGATCAAAGTAGCCCGCACGATCGCAGACTTAGAAGGATCGGATGTGGTCAAAGTAAATCACATCCTCGAAGCAGTAGAATACAGACCTAAGAAATTTGATATATAAGAGCCCTTCGACTTCGCTCAGGACATTTTAGCTAGGGCTAAAATGGATTCTTCGCGCCACGAACCTCGAAGTGGATGTGCGGACCTGTGGAGCGACCGGTGTTACCAACAGCGCCTATCACTTGGCCTTGGCTTACTTTCTGTCCGACAGAAACATTCACTCTCGACATGTGACCATAGAGAGTTTGCGTACCATTGGTGTGTTTGATAGCGACATAGAGTCCGTAACCGCCGTTGTATCCACTTGTTCTTGCGATGATAACTGTTCCACTAGCAGAAGCGACAATCGGTGTGCCAATAGAAGCGGCAATATCAACGCCGTTATAGCCATGGATACCCTGACTCTTCCTACCCCCAGCAATTGGTCTTACATAATATCCTGCAGAAGCTGTCTTGATGGTGCTCCTTGCTATAGAAGAAGTGGTTACGTTCATTACTCCATCAGGAATGATAATCTCATCTCCAACAACTATTTTAGAATCTGTAGTAAGTCCGTTGTATGAAAGCATTTCGTCAAAGTCGGCTTTGTACTTCTTGGATAGAGACTGGAGGGTGTCACCACTTTTAACAGTATGTCGCACTCCTGAGATAGGGAGGATGACAAGTTCCTGACCAATCTTCAAAGTGTTGCTCTTGAGATTATTGGCCCACCTAATGGTGTTGGTAGAGACGCCAAAGAGCTCCGCAATCTCACTTATGTTATCTCCTTCTTTAACTGTATAGACGCTAATCTGTCCGTTGACGGATTTACCGAGGTCAACGAAGGTACCTGCTTCATCTTCGGAAGAAAGGGCTGTGCCGTCCACAATAGCAATAACTGAACCGCCAATACCGGCTGGATTTATATTCAAATATCCCTCCAAGAGGTCCATGGTTTGGGAATTGCCGATCTCCTTTGTCTCAGGAGAGCGTAATATGAGTCCCACATGGCTTCGAGCGTAAGCTAGAAGCGGGAGGGCAAGAAGTCCGAGAACGACGAGGATTGTGACCTCTCGCAATGCCGGACTTATTCGTTTTGTTGAGTCTTTACTTATATATGAGGGCTAAACTGTTCATCTGGCATCCTGACAAGCAGAAATGGCTCTGTTGAGCCATGTTACGTCGGGCTTTCGTTCTGTCTCTACATTATACCCCCCATGGTTTAGCCTAGCAATTGACCTATCCCCATATGCTATAGTGTGCTCTGTGGCACATAATTCTCTTAATTCTGAGCAAAAAAGAGCAGTCCTCACCACAGAAGGACCTGTTTTAATCCTCGCCGGAGCTGGTGCAGGCAAAACCAAGACTATTACCGAGAGGATACGACACTTAGTCTTATCCGGAGTAGCCCCTTCCAAAATATTGGCTATTACCTTTACAAACAAAGCTGCGAAGGAGATGCGGGAGAGGGTAGAGAGACGCTTAGCAGAAGACCCAGACCTCAACCGCCCTATCTCGATGCACGAGCGACCTTTTGTAAGTACCTTCCACTCTCTAGGAGTACATATTTTGCGCGAGCAGGCAGTCAATGCTGGTCTGAAAAGGCATTTTACAATCTTTGACCGCGATGACAGCAAAAAAGTTGTGAAAGATGCGCTCGTATCACTCGGTCTTGATCCAAAGACACACGATCCGAATGCCGTCTTAAGCATTATTTCAAAATTAAAGGGTAGAGGGCTGAATGCTAGCGACTGGAACAATCTGGACGAGGGCGGATACTTTATGGATGTGGTCGGACAAGTCTGGCCCATTTATGAAAAGGTGTTGGAAAAAGAAAATGCTCTCGACTTCGACGACTTACTTTTAAAAACAAGCAATCTTTTGAGAGAAAACGAGTCAGTGAGAAATCATTATAGAAATACTTGGCGCTACATACACATAGATGAATACCAAGACACCAATAGAGTCCAGTACGAAATCTCACAGATGCTCGTGGGTCCGGAAAAGAATCTTTGCGTTGTCGGAGACATAGACCAAAACATTTACTCCTGGCGCGGAGCGGATATTAAAAACATTCTTGCATTCGAAAGCGACTATCCTGAAGCACAAGTCATTACACTTGAGGAAAACTACCGCTCGACAAAAACTATTCTAGAAGCAGCAAACGCAGTGATTGAGAAAAATAAAATCAGGAGAAAAAAGAATCTTTTCACCTCCAATGACGATGGAGAAAAAATCAGCCTCTGTCCAAACATGGACGAAGTAGGGGAGGCGAACTTTATTGCGGAGAAAGCAAAGACACTGATAGATGGCGGAGTACCAGCAGACGAAATGGCTGTGCTTTACCGCGCTAACTTCCAGTCGCGCGTGCTCGAAGAAGCGTTCATGACTCTTGGCGTACCGTACCAAATTCTAGGCACGAGATTCTTTGAAAGAAAAGAAATTAAAGACCTCATTTCATATCTACGCGTGGCACTCAATCCAGAATGCCTTTCTGACTTGAAGCGTGTCATCAACACCCCGGCGCGAGGGATCGGAAAGACAAGTGTTGTAAAGATTTTCTCCGGGGGAGAAGAATCGCTACCGCCTGCGATGAAAGCAAAGCTCAATAAATTCCGTTCACTTTTGTCAAAGATTGTAGAGACTTCCAAAGAAAATAAAGTAAGCGATACCATTCTCTTTATCATCAAAGAATCTGGACTAGAAGACGAATGGAAGGAGGGTGGAGAAGATGGTGCCGCAAGACTTGAGAATGCCTACGAATTGGTGAACTTTGCAGCACGTTACGACCACTTAATTGGTGAGGAGGCTGTATCCAGCTTCCTCACAGATGCGGCTCTACAGAGCGATCAGGATGAAATGAAGGAAGAACAAAAAGCGGTGAGACTGATGACAGTCCACTCCGCCAAAGGGCTTGAATTTGATGTAGTATTTGTCGCTGGGTTAGAGGACGGATTGTTCCCACATCAGAGAATAAACGAGAGCAATATTTCTCCCGAAGAAGCAGAGGAAGAACGACGACTTTTCTACGTTGCAATCACGAGAGCGAGGAAAAAAATATTCCTCACCTACGCCCAAGTGCGCACAGTTTTTGGCCGACAGCAAGTCAACATGCCATCCGAATTCATCTTCGATATACCAGAAAATCTAACGGAAGAAGAGGCAGGTGAAGAGGGTTGGCAGAAAAGAAAACCCTTACTAGAAATAGATTTTTAATTAATAATCCTACTCTAACTTAGTCCAATCTAGCACTTACTAATACTTACATTAATATGACGCTATAGCGTCTGATTGATGTAGATTATATAAGATTGAATTCTTCCTTTAAATACTTATCACTTTCAATTTCATCGACAATCATATACAGAAGATTTTTACCGATGCCAAAGTCAGTTTTCAACAATCCAATAACATCTTCGCAATCATATGGATAGACCCAAACACTGTCTTGGAGTCTAATCAAACCAGCAGATATAAATAGCCTTCTCAGACGATCTCTGATACTTTTCTTTTTCTCGGGAATGTCGAAAATGATTACGCGCCATTTCCTATCCCACCTTTTTTGCTTTGGTAGTTTAAAGCCGGAGAGTTCCAACTTTTTCAATTCTCTTTCTCCTGTCTCTGTCAATTCATAGTACTTACCATTAAATTTTAAATGACCTTTCTTAACAAGCTTAGAGGCAGAGGAGCCGACAATTTCACTTTGCCTTTCATTTTCAATTATTCCCAATTGTTTCATTGATTTGATGACATTTGGAGCCATTAAACCAATAGTCAAGACGCCAGCAAGCTTTACTGATTCAAGCACTAATTTTTGAATCTCACCTTTTCGAGCATTTCTCCTGCTTTTATCCTCTAATTTGACCATACATTGATTATACGCTATAGCGTACAATCAATGTATGGGCGGGGGTTATAAAATGTGTGAATAATATTGATTTCTTGTAAAATAGGCCGATGTACGCGAAAAAGTCACTTGGACAGCATTTTTTGAAATCAGAGAAGGCTCTCAACACTATTATTGACGCAGGAGAAATAATTCCCGGAGAAACTGTCTTAGAAATCGGCCCAGGAACAGGCGCACTCACTGAGAAGCTGTTAGCTACTAGCTGTCAGCTTTTAGCTGTGGAGAAGGATGATGGGCTCCATGAAGTGCTGAAAAATAAATTTGAAAAAGAAATTGCGTCAGGAAAATTAACTTTAATCCATGACGACATCTTGAATTTTGACGAATCTAAGCTAAAAGCTAAAAGCTACAAGCTCGTAGCTAATATACCTTACAACATCACAGGTGCTATCTTAGAAAAGTTTCTGTCTGCTGAACACCAGCCGGAAAGAGTGGTGCTTTTGGTTCAAAAAGAGGTGGCAGAACGTATTGTTGGAAATCGTGGAAGCAAGGCTTCCACAAAAGAAAGTATTTTATCTATTTCAGTCAAAGCGTACGGAACTCCAAAGTACGTAGAGACTGTCAAAGCTGGATCATTTGCTCCTGCTCCTAATGTCGATTCTGCCATCCTCGCCATTGATAACATTTCCAAAAACTTTTTCTCTAGCTTTTCTGAAATAGATTTCTTCAAACTCGTCAAATCCGGCTTTCAATCCAAGCGCAAAAAGCTCTCTTCGAACCTTTCAAACATTATGAAGAAAGAAAAAGTATTGAATGTCTTTAAAAAATTGGAATTAAGCGAGAATATTCGTGCCGAAAATGTCTCAATTTCCCTCTGGAAAGAGCTTACGGAGCACCTTTTATCCTAAAAATTCTTGCTTGTCCCCACCTGATATATAACCCCTAATGCAGGAAATGGTAAACATCCTATAAGTGGTGGGGGCGCAATCATCATGCATGCAGATGATGTACCAGGAAAATAAGAACCCAAATGCCAAGTTCCAGGAACTCCAACCTGATACCATGGAAAAACCTGAGTTATATAAGGAACATATACCAGGGGTCCTCCACTAGGGTATGGAGCCCCAAAGTAGAGAGGAGCCAACCAAATTATTAAGTTACCGGCAGAACTTGGGCAAGTGCAAGGCATTGTGTAGGTAACTAATCCTCCAAACGGAAGGGTACTTATGTCAAATATACCAGCTTGCGCCTTAGGAGCAGCGAAAAATACACCAATCAAAAGAATGCTGAGTGGAAAAAACAACAAAATTTGTCTTTTTCTCATTAAAGACAATTATACACAAGTTTTGACCATTAGCTACGCATTGTAGAGCCAAAACCTGGTATGATAATAGGTAATGGCAAGGGCTAATATCATTGTGGCGGTGGCTGCATCACTTATCCTTATCGGCGGAGCTGGTTGGATCAGATTTAACGACACTCAAGGTCCTACACCAACCCTCTCTTCGGTACAAACAACGCCTAATTACTCGGCGGAATCAGAAATCACAAGCTTCGAGAGTGTAAGAAGTGAGTCTGACAAGCCACTAACTCAAACTGACCTTATTGGTAGACAGCTTTTCTCAGAATATATCAACCTAAGCACAAAAGGACAAGCAACTTCTGAAAATCTTAACAAACTAGCCTCCGACTTTGCCAACAACATACTTGAATCTCACGTAGCTTCAAGTATTGCCATTAACGACATTGTTGTTGTACCTGACACCGCCACCTCACTCCAATCGTACAGCAATAAAATATTCTCGATTCGCAACAAATATGAATCCATCATATCGAGCGCTTATAAGCAAAGCGGTTTTTCCAGCGCTGCTGATCCTAAGTTTCAAAAATTCATGATGGAGGTTGGAAAATATTACAAACAAGCTGCTGATGAGATGCAAACCATACCCACACCCGCGTCACTTTCCAATAACCACGTTTTACTCGTTAATAACTACCTCTCTAGTAGTGCTGCTACATTCTCGCTTTCCAATATAGGAACTGATCCGGTATCCGCCTACGCAGCCTTAAATATTCAAACAAAAAATACTGTCGAGGAAGCAAAGCTTTTGTCGCAAATTAACTTAACTCTTATACAACAGGGATTACCTCCTGGAAATATATGAAGACTTTTAAATACATTGTAGTTTTCGCCGCTTTTATACTAGCAATTACTCCCTTCATGCGAGTTTCAGCACAGCAGCCTTATTTAGTAGAAGGTCTAGAAGCTATTTTTAACGCATCAGAATCTATCCCTTCTGTTCCCACTTCGGACCTCGCACAATCTGCCAAGGAAACAAGGTTATGCTTCATAGTTTGTCTTCCGTTCGGCATGGACAGCCTTGCTCTCGGTATCGCCAAACATTCTTTAGAAATGATAGTGGATTCAACTGTTAACTGGATAAATACAGGTTTTGATGGAAATCCGGCCTATGTAACAAACCCAGGACAATACTTCACAGACATTGCTGATGGAGTAGCAGGAGAATTTATACAGGGCAGTGATCTTGGATTCCTTTGTTCGCCATTCCAGGCAAACATACGCCTCTCTTTGGCTAAGCAATACTATAAAGCGCAGCCCTTCCAGTGTACTTTGTCCGAAGTTGGGGGGAATATTGAAGCTTTTTATAGCGACTTCTCACAAGGTGGTTGGGACACCTGGTTTTCTATGACTCAAAACGAGAACAATAACCCTTATGGTGCATACATAAATGCCAAAATTGAATTGGACTCAAGAATAGCTTCTGCTGTTGGCTTAAAAAACCAACAGTTAGATTGGGGTCGAGGATTCCTAAGTAAAGAAACCTGCCTAAAAAACGATGCTGGGATTGAAATCAGAGACTTAGGCACAGGGAAGTGTAAGGCACCCGGTCCAATTATTACTCCTGGTGCAGCTATCGAAGGTCAGCTTCAAAAGGTTCTCGGGACAGGAGTTACCCAGCTCGAGCTTGCAGACGAATTTGACGAACTTATCGGAGCGCTTCTGGGTCAGTTTCTCGAAAAATCAGTATTCGGTATCCAAGGACTCTTCGGTGCTGAGAGTGTAGATGACACTGGTTCAAATGCAATTGACCCTACCAACAACGACCCCCAGACACCAGCTGAATTCTTTAATGGATACTGTATTGGTTGGGGTCTCGATTGTTCTATTTTCTCAGAATCAGGAGACAAAATATTTTACATGTTTACTTCACCAACAACTGTCATTTTCTACCCACAGATCACAAGTGTAAGTCCTGAAGGCATAGAAGACGTGGTCCACCTTGAACTTGATGGAGTAGAAGTGAAGCTTTGTGAAGCAGACTCTGCAGCATACAAACAAGGGTGCCAATACTTCAAAAACTTCGGAACGAATGGGAATGGTAGCCACACCTTCTATGGATACTTGGTAGATAGAACACTACGAACTAAACCAACACTACCTGATCCAAATGACCCCAACAGTAACCCTGGTACAAGTTCACAAGTTATAAGCGAGGAATTAATTGTGATTGGTAATGGAAGTATCATTGTTCCTAAAGAAAGAGGGACTATAGGTATCATAGGTGGGGTTGAGGTCCCTCCGGGCTCAGCAACTCCAACTCTTCCACCTGGAACTGAACCGGCTAATCTTTTATCTGATCTAAAAGCTGAGAGAAACAAATACCCAGACTCTTTTAAAAGTTTGTGCACTAGTCTCAACGAGCTTCAGCCTGATACATGTCCACTTGGAAAAATATTAAACGCTGTGGCTTGGAAAAATAAAAATTCAGGTTGGGTACTTCTTGGAAAAGACAGTGGGAACCGCTGCAAGATTCCATCCGGAGAAACTGTTTCTTGCGACTTTCTTCTCCATGAGCCAACTCTATACGGCTACGACGTGTTTATAGGTTCAGAAAATCAAGCAGAACCCACATGGAGAGGCCCGGACCCGGATGTTCCAGGACTCATTAGAGATGGTTCAAGAACGATAGTGAAGCCAGTAGCACCATAATGAGGAAACTTTTCACAAAACTCAGCGCTTTCATTCTTGTACTTAGCTTTGTTTTTGCGCTAAGTGGAATTTCCTTCGTTGAAAACGCTCAAGCCGAAGAACAGCTTGGTTTCTGTAGCGTTGGTGTCGGAGCAACCGCAACACTCACCACAAAAGCAAAGTGTGTCGGAAACTGGGAATCGCTTGAAAGTTTCCCTGATAAAGTTCAGCAAGCTATTGAAAATGATGCAGATAACCCTGGATTTTGGGCTAGGAACCTTCAAAACTTCTTTGCTTGGATAGCCCAAACTATTTTAACTTTAACCAGTTTACTGACAGGCATTGCCGGACTTGTTTTAAATGGTGTTATTTTCCACACGATTGTAAAGGTTGCCGATAATTATGAAAATTTAACCGCAATATCAGAAGCTTGGAAAACCATCCGAGATGTAGCCAACATGGGCTTTATCTTTATTCTCCTTTACGCAGCCATCATGACTATCATCGGGCAAGGAGTCGATAATCAAAAATTAATTGTGAAAGTGATAGTGGTAGCTATTTTAATAAATTTTAGTCTCTTCTTTACTAGTGTTGTGATAGATATTTCAAATCTTCTGACTTTAGTTTTCTACGAAGCTATGGTGCCGGGAGCACTGTCAAAAGGACTCACGTTTGGTCTATCTAATGCATTTATGGAGCAACTCAATTTGCAAAGTTTATATTACGCAAAGGAATCAGCAGGGACACTTAACCTAACAAATACTGCAATCATAACCACTGGCGTCATGGGTTCAATTATGCTTCTTATTGCCGCTTTTGTATTCTTCGCAGTGGCTCTACTCTTTATCATTCGCTATGTAGTTCTCATTATCCTAATCATACTTTCACCAATCGCTTTCGTGGCTTACATCTTGCCGCAGATGCAAAAATACGGAGATCAATGGAAAGACGCATTAATCGGCCAAGCTTTCTTTGCTCCTATCTATATGATGCTGACTTGGGTCACTTTGAGGATTTTGAGCGGAATCACTAAATCATTGGGAGCCGGAGACGGAACATTGTCAGCTATAGGAGATAGTAGCAATACGGCAGTGGCGGGTTTTAATAATATTCCTCAATATCAAGGATTTTTCCCAACCTTTATCAACTTCGCTGTAGTTATAGCTTTTCTCATTATCTCTTTAGTTATTGCGAAAGAATGGGCTAATAAGGCACCTGGTGGCGTAAGCGCTTTGAACAGTTGGGCGACAGGTAAAGCGGGTAACCTATCTTTTGGCTTGGCTGGAAGAATTGGGAGGAATACTGTCGGAAGAGGAGCCGAAGCATTTAAAGAATCCGCGGCTTACAAAAGGCTTCAAACACAAGCACCGAAGAGTAGAATGGCTCGTTTGGCACTTGCTACTGCTAATAAAACTGCCGCGGGATCATTTGATACTAGGGGAACTGGTGTAGGTGGAGCTATGGGAGGAATGATGGGAGCGGGATCTGCTTTCGGTCAAGGCGGCTACGAAGCTAAGAAGAAACAGAAAGAAAAGGAACAAAAGGAAAGAGAGGGAGACGCAAGGAAAGCAGGAGCTCAACTATTGATTGATAAAGTTATTGCTGGAAGTGCTACCCCTCAGGAAATTACAGATATGCAGAAACTTGTTAAAGATATGTCTAGCAAAGAAATTGTGGCTTTGGACCATAACACACTATCTAACGAAAAAGTTGCAGAAGCTCTTACAGCAGCTCATCTTAAGGCCATTGATGAAGATAAAGATGGAAAATTCTCAGAATCAGAGAAAAAGGACGTGTTTGAAAAGCACTTTGCTAAGGTTGAAATTGCTGTGGAAGAGCTTAGTAATCCAGCCATTGCGCTTACCACTGCTCAGGAAACTGCTCACAAAAATACTATTAAAAATATTTCTGACAAAGAAATTGATTTCATCCCAGCAAATATATTTGACCCAACGAAACTTGATCCATCAATTACTGGTGCGGATGCAGATAGAAGTCGTACATTCCTCAAAACCCTTACTCAGCCTCAAGTGGATAACCTTACAAAAGGTGAGAGACTTATTGCTTCAGACAAACAAGCTGTCAAAGATGCTCGTAATCGTCCGCTCAATGATGCGTTTGTTCCAACACCTGGGGGTGGTATTACAGACCCGGTTGAAGCCATTAGAATTATGAGCGAAATGAGACCAGAAAACTTAGTACAACTTGAAGATTCTAAACTAACCCACCCTGAAATACTGACTCTCTACAGACCTGCCTTACTAAACAAAATGGCCGCTCGATCTGAACTAACCGACGCAAAAGCAAATGCTATAAGGAATGCAGTAATGACCGCAGCGAATGCCCCTGGTATAGTACCAATTGAAATTGTTGAGGCTGCGCTATGGCTTGATGGAGATGGATTAAAAATATTCTAATCTCTAAATATGAACTACTCAAAGGAAATTATAAAAAAAATATACAGAAATCTTCCAGTAGAATTATCCCAAATAGTTGCTACCCAGGAAACCTCCGTAATAAATGACGAGATTGCAAAAAAGTTTTCTTTAACAAAAGAACAAAGGCAAGAAATGGGAGATGAAATTACCACGAGGTTAATTGGTATTACACCTGATGAACAATTCACCATCAACATAGAAACTAGACTTAAGGTTACAAGAGAAATCGCACAAAAAATTGTTGATGAAATAGGCAACAGAATATTGAGCAAAATCTCTAAGCAAATTCTCTCTAAACAGGGGAAGGTTGCTCAGGAAATGCTTAAAAGTGAAACTACCCCTAAGTCAGTCTCCCTAGAAATACACCCAAATAACCTGCCCGTGATTGAACCGGGTGAAGTGGCACATGATGTACCACATGTGGAGGAAGATACACCAGTAGTAGGTAGTAGGCAGCAGGTAGTAGGGGAGGAGTCAAAGAAAGAACCCACTCAAGCAATGCCACCGGCGCAAAAAACACCACTAACTCCACATTACCCTGGTGGTTTAGACCCATATCGTGAGCCTTTAGTGTAAAATGATCCTATGCGCTACCAAGTCCCTCAATTTATCGAAGTAGAGGACAAGATCTTTGGCCCTTTCACCTTCAAACAGTTCGTTTACCTCGCTGGCGGTGCGGGTATGTGCGTACTTTTGTTCATGTTCTTGCCTAAATTCCTCGCTATTTTACTCTCTGTCCCTGTCGGTGGATTTGCTGCAGCACTCGCTTTCTATAAGGTCAACGATAAGCCTTTTATCAACGTTATTGAAGCATTCTTTAAATATACTGTGACGAATAAGCTTTATATATGGAAGAAGGAGTCGCCTTCGCCAAAGGCTTCGGCGGACCAAGGGACAAGAAAGGTTGAGATCGAGCAGGTTTATGTGCCGAAGTTATCTGAATCAAAGCTACGAGACTTAACATGGAGCTTGGATATTAAGGATAATTCGAATCCAGTAACGGAGGAAAATCCTAAATTCTAAGCACTAAATCCTAAATAAATCCAAATTTTCAAAATCTCAAGGTTTTAAACTTTTGAATTTGGTGCTTATTTAGAGTTTAGGATTTGGGGTTTAGGGTTTATACTAGGTGTATGTCATCTAGTACTAGCGCAACTCAGGAATTTGTACCTATCAAAGAAGTTCGCGACGGTGTCGTCATCCTTAAGGATGGGGGAATGCGCGCAATCTTACTCTGTTCATCTCTAAACTTCTCCCTAAAATCAGAGGATGAGAGGAACGCAATCCTCCTCCAATTCCAGGACTTCCTCAACTCGCTCGACTTCTCTATCGAAATTCTGATCCAGTCACGCAAACTCGATATCCGCCCATACTTGGCGCTACTTGAAGAGCAAGAGGGGAAACAAACCAACAACCTTCTCAAAATTCAGGTGAGAGAGTACATCCAGTTCATCAAAAGCTTCACAGAGAGTACCAACATTATGACAAAGCACTTCTTAATAGTGGTGCCTTACTCACCAGCGACTTTGAACGTGGGTTCTGCAAGCGGCATTCTCTCCTCTCTTGGTCTCAGTAAGCCTGGAGAAAAAGGCAAGACAAAAGAAGAAAGGGGGTTCGATGAGAACAGAAGCCAGCTTGAAGAAAGGCTCTCTGTAGTTGAGCAAGGCCTAATACGCTCTGGCATCCGTGTGGCTCGTTTGGGTACTGAAGAAACCATTGAACTCTTTTATAAAGCCTTTAACCCCGGAGAAAGCGAGAAGCCGATAAAAATGAAATGATTCGACAAGCTCATCATAAATAACATGGGAATTTTTGATAAATTAATTGGCAAAAAGGAAGAGAAAAAGAGTGAAATAAGCTCGATTCTTCCACAGGAAATCTTTGAAGCTGGAGTGTTGGAACTCAAAGATATTATTGCACCCTCTGCTCTTAAGGTTAGCCCTAAAGAGATAAACCTGGGGGAGAAAATCCTCAGAAGCTTCTTTGTCATATCATACCCACGCTACCTTTCCGAAGGCTGGTTCAGCCCTATTATCAATATGGACAAAGTCTTTGACGTATCTATCTTCGTCCACCCGATAGAAACTTCCAAAGTCCTGAGACAGTTCCAAAGAAAAGTGGCCGAAGTGCAATCTCAGATCCATATGAGGGAAAACAAAGGTCTTGTGCGTGACCCAATGCTTGATGTGGCGTACCAAGACCTTGAGAACCTACGTGACCAGCTCCAACAGGCGCAAGAAAAGCTCTTTGACGTCGGTCTATATATCACCATCTACGGCGACAGCTCAGCCGAGCTCGACAAAGTAGAATCTGAGATTAAATCTATTCTTGAAGCCAAACTTATTTATGTCAAACCAGCCCTTTTCCAGCAAGAACAAGGATACAAGAGCACTTTACCTCTCGGCAATGACGAGCTTAATGTACACTCAAAGCTTAATTCCTCGCCCCTTTCATCACTTTTCCCATTCACTTCCTTTGACCTCACTTCCGACAAAGGCATATTGTATGGTATCAACAGACACAACTCCTCCCTCGTCCTCTTCGACCGCTTCAGCCTTGAGAACTACAACTCGGTCATGTTCGCTAAAGCTGGTGCAGGTAAATCTTATGCCACCAAACTCGAGATCCTGCGTACACTCATGTTTGATACAGAAGTAATAGTGATAGACCCAGAGAAAGAGTACGAGTTTATGGCAGAAGCAACAGGTGGGCGCTACTTCAACATTTCCCTCAACTCAGAACACCACATAAACCCCTTTGACCTGCCTCTCCCCGGACCAGACGAAAGTGCAGCCAACATCTTGCGCTCAAACATCATTAACCTAGTGGGCCTCTTTAGACTCATGATGGGTGGGCTTACAGCAGAAGAAGATGCGATTATAGACCGCGCCATAACAGAAACTTATGCGCTCAAAGACATTACTGCCGACTCAGACTTCTCAAATATTGAGGCACCGCTTATGAGCGACTTCGAGCTTGTGCTCTCTGGGATGGAAGGAGGAGAGTCTCTTGCACAAAGACTTTCCAAATATACAAAAGGTACTTGGGCAGGATTCATCAACAGACCGTCAAATGTTGATATCAACAGGAAGTTCGTCGTCTTCTCTCTCCGCGACATGGAAGATGAGCTCAAGCCTATAGCAATGTATATTGTTACCCACTATATATGGAACGCTATCAGGAAAGAGCTTAAGAAGCGGCTTTTGGTAATTGACGAAGCTTGGTGGATGATGAAATCGGAAGACACAGCATCATTCCTCATGGGCCTAGTTAAACGTGGAAGAAAATACTTCCTCGGCGTGGCTACTATTACCCAAGACGTTGGAGACTTCCTCAACAGCCCTTACGGAGTACCTATTATCACTAACTCATCTATACAAATACTCTTGAAGCAGTCACCGACGACTATAGATAAGCTCCAACAGACCTTTAATCTTACAGATGAGGAGAAATACCTTCTCTTAGAGTCCGATGTTGGAGAAGGCATCTTCTTTGCTGGACTCAAACATGTCGCTATTAAAAACATTGCCTCTTATACAGAGGATCAAATCATTACCTCAGACCCTTCCCAGGTGCTGGCTATCAAAGAAGCGAGAAGGACTGCAGAAGAAGACAGAGTGACAAAAACTACTGCATTAGAAACAGAAATTAAAACAGCTGGAGAGAACAATAAATAGTTCGACTTCACTCACCACAAGTAATGGAAGAAGAAAAGAAAGACGAAAAGGTAGATAAGAAAGAAAAAGGCTTAAAGAGCACTACGGTTGTACTCATGATTACAGTTGCGCTCTTTTTTGATGCTTTGCAAGTATTACTAACTTTCATATTTATGGGATGGCTTGCAGGTTTTTTTGCAGGGTTAACCTTCTACGTGTGGTTCAGGATGCATGGGATCAGCTTTATGAAGCCTAAAAGGCTGGCTGCCTTTGGAGGAACAGCTTTGATAGAACTTATCCCATTTTTATCTGTTATACCGGCTTGGACATTCGCAGTTGCCTATCTAGCAATAAGTTCTAGGTTGCCTGGGATTGCCCCCGGGTCAGAAGTTATAAAATTAGATATAATGAAAAGATAAGAAATAATGAACAATTTACAATTTACAATTTACAAAAAGGTTTCAACATCGTTTATTGTTTGTTGTTTATTGTTTATTGGCGCAAATATTGCGCATGCTCAGTCTGTAGACATCCTTTGGCAAGGGGAGACTTATACGCCTCCTTTCTACCAGGGTCGGGCGCTTTGGTCCAAACAATCTATGATTACTATGGTTGCAGTACCACAAGGTTTGGGCAGCCCATCATCACTTATATACAAATGGACACAAGACGGCACAGTGCTTGGTAATATCTCTGGGCAAGGTAGGAATACCCTCCGATTTGAAGACTCTATATTCTCTAAAGCTCGCACTATAAAGGTTGAGATTCTCTCAGTAGCAGAGGAAGTTCTAGCCGAATCACAAATCATTGTGGTGCCCACTACCTACCTACCTCTAGTTTATGAAGACAACCCTCTACTCGGCTATATGTTCCACAAAGAAGTTGGAAATATCTTCAATCTAGAAGAAGGGGAGGTTACATTCTCAGCCTTCCCACTCTTCTCTACACCTGCGCTTCGAGATGGAGCTAATTTGGTCTACAGATGGGTGACTAACAGTGGAGATACTGAGACAAGTAATTCTGTTACTTATCGGGCTCCGGACGGGGAAGAGGGTAGCTCACAAGTGAGTCTCACCATCTCAAATAAAAGCAAGATCATGGCTGATATCAGTAGGAGTTTCTTGGTACAATTTGGTCCCGTTAGAGATTAATCATGTGGTATTATAACGATAAGATGAATAAGCTACGGAAGCGCAAGCGCTTCCTATCTCTAACGGGATTGGGAGTCATCCTTTTTGCCTCATGCTTTTTGTTTCTTGCTTTTTCTACTACTGCTTTTGCCGAAAAGCATGAAAAAACTCCCACAGAATATAGACTTCTTGCGCCAATACCTTTAGACGGAGCGAACAATGCGGTAAGTCCCACTTCAAACGCTTCTACATACCTCAAAGGCCTCTTTATGCTCACTATTGGTATTGCGACAGCTCTTGCGGTGATTTTTATCATCGTTGGCGGCATCCAGTACCTGACGAGCGAAGTTTTTACTGCTAAAGCTGCCGCAAAAGATACCATTACTAATGCTCTTGTGGGTCTCCTCATGGCTATTAGTGCCTGGATGATTCTCTATACAATTAACCCAAAGCTTCTTAATTTTGACCTAAAAATTGAACCGGTTAAGATTAATGTAGAACCAGCGTCTAATATTGAAGATTTTTTACCTACTGGACCAAGTGCAGGAAAGCCGTGGGCGAATGATCAGGCGGAAAGGGCTTCTGTTGAAAGAGTTACCTCTGCAGGGAGAATTTTGATTGGTATAAATAAGAATAATTGTGCAAAAATAGGAGACAGTAACTGCACGTCAGTAAGCGGTTTAAGTTCAAGCATTATCAACTCCATAAAATCCCTTCAATCTCAATGCAACTGTCTTATAACTATAACTGGCGGAACTGAATACTGGCTTCATGGTAATAGATCAACAGAATTAACGAGTAATAAAACTCAGCATAGGCCAGGAGGAAGTTCTGCGGATCTTTCTTTCTATACTCCTATTACAGACTATATAAGAAAGGAGGGAGATAAAACTGATACCCCTGGTTGTGCTCCAGGTAACGAAAAGTATGTACTGAATGGCGCAACTTATGTTCTTGAGACTATAGGAGACACCCATTGGCATGTTTGTCACTAAAAAACTAATGAAAAAAATACTTTTAATCTCAGGTTCTGTCCTCTCGATAATATTAATTATTTTTCTAGCTTGGATGTTTCTTTTCCGAGACAAGACCGTTCCAGCAGGAGAGGCTGTGAGAGATCTCCTACCATTTGGTTCTGGTGAGGGTTTTAATGCCCCAGGATTATTTACTGAAGAAGATGGCGAAGTCGCACCCGGATTTAACGACCAAGGTGTCCCTGTTGCGGACCTGTTTAGGATCACAGATACTGCAACTGCTGGTATTGTCGCCTTTACTAGGGGTGGTCAGAGTGTTGTGAGATATGTAGAACGTGCGACGGGGCATATAAATGAAGTTATTTTACCTTCGGAAGCTCTCACAGCTCTCAGTAGGAGAAAGATCACCAACACAACTATACCTAAAATTTACGAAGCTCACTTCAGCTCTGACGGGGGCTCAGTACTTCTACGCTTCCTCAGGGCTGATACAGATGTAGTAGAGAATAGGTCGCTTACACTCACTCCTCCTACCCAGCCTTCGCCAGAGGCTACGGCGGGCGAAGCAAGCTCACCGCAAGCTACCGACGAACTTTATAGCATCGCAGCGGCGAACTTAAGAGGAGATATTACAGATGTAGCAGTGGGTTCAGGAAACACTCTTTTCTATACACTTAAAGATTCTGGCGCTATAGCTACATCACAATTCAACGGCTCATCCCTAAGAACCATCTTCACATCAGCCTTTACAAATTGGAGTCTTAGAACGATAAATAATGGCTTGGTCATCCAAACCAAAGCGAGTGCCAGCGCCCCAGGCTACGCCTATACTTTAAATACCGTTAATGGAGCTCTTGCAAGGATTTTAGGTCC
>JANLIM010000029.1 GCA_024654145.1 Candidatus Zambryskiibacteriota bacterium
GCTCTCTCCTTGGCCGACAAACTCGAATCCTCTAAAACCCCGCAAGTCAGCGCTGAGGAACCCGACCCAGCCAACCCTCAAGTTCTTGGCGCCAGCACGTATTCCGGTCAGTCTCTTACAGCATCAGCTTACAATGCCGGGGCAGATGCCCTGAGCTTCCTTCTGCGCCACTGGCTGTGGACCATATCCGGCTTAGGAGCCCTAGCCCTCTTCCTAGCCTTCCGTCCCTAACCCGCAAGCGCAAACCAACAAGCGCATTATCCCCATTTTTCATGCAAAGGATAATCCTTTGCACGCTATAATAGTAGTGTTATGGTCAGGATGTACACATTTGTTCCGGGCGAGTATTATCATATTTATAGCCGTGGCACCGAGAAGAGAATTATTTTTATTGATGAATCTGACTACAAACGCTTTGTTAAGCTTTTATTCCTCTGCAATGGGCAAAAACCAGTGGATAGTAGGAAATACAAAGGATTATCCTTTGTAGAGAGTGTTGATAAGGTTGGTAAGGACAAAGAAAATCTAGTCTATATAGGTGCTTATTGCCTGATGCCGAACCATTTCCATCTTTTGATAAGGGAGCGAGACCCTGCCGGAGTGTCAATCTTTATGAGAAAGCTTCTGACCGCTTATTCTATGTATTTCAACACAAAATATGGGCGAAAGGGAAGACTTTTTGAGTCATCGTATCAATCAATGCACGCTGATTATGATGAGTATCTTAAGTATTTATTTGCCTATATTCACTTAAATCCGCTTAAAATTGTCGATCCTAACTGGAAAGAGGGGGTCAGGGACAAGAAAAAAGCCATAGAATATCTTTCTCAATACCGATTTTCGAGTTTTCTTGATTATGCAGATGTTAAGAGAGATGTCGAAATTATATTAAGCAAAGATCAGTTTCCAAATTATTTTCCTAGTCGGGCAGATTTTCTAGCAGGAATGTTTGATTGGATAACATATGCAAAGGATAATCCTTTGCATGGGGATAACTCAATTGAGAAGGTTGGTTTGTCTATATAATTATAGAGTGAGATATTTTGACAAGACGTTTTTTAAATTTGTTTTCGGCTTTCTTTGTCTTATTGCTATAAGCATTGGGCTAATTGCTTATGCCAAGGTTTATTTGTAGAAAATTATTTATACTCCTTTTCGTACTGGCCTTGGTGCCAGTTTTCGCAAGTGCTCAGGCTTCGCTCGTTAATATCAATACCGCTGGTCTTGAAGAACTCGATACTTTACCTGGTATTGGCCCTGCTTATGCAGAGCGTATTGTGGATTATAGAAATACCAATGGTCCGTTTCAGAGTATAGAAGAAATTCAGAACGTGAGTGGTATTGGGCCCTCAACATTTGCCGATCTTAAAGATTTGATTACTGTCGGCGACGTGGGAGCAAGTAGCGGGACTTCTGACGGAAATGTAAATCAATCTACTAATCAAACTAGTCAGAATGAATCTACGCACTACAGCGCTACTCCTGTAACTAGTGTTAGTAAAACTTCTTCTCCGAGTGTGGGTGCCGGACGAGATAGAATCGGTGCGGTGGGAAGTCCATTAGAATTTAAAGTAGAAACTGGCGGTAAGTCCGACAGTTACAGACAAAGCATCTTTAGCTGGAACTTCGGCGATGGAGTCCAAGGTACAGGACCTCTTGTAACCCACGTTTATGACTACCCGGGAGAATACGTTGTTGTGCTGAGCGCAAACTTTCCCGAAGGGGAGGCGCTGGCACGAGTAAATGTGAAGATTGTTGATCCAGGAATAGCTGTCGTCTCGGCAACACCGGAAAGAATTGAATTAAAGAATAATTCTCAGCATGAAGCCAACCTCTTTGGCCGCGTCTTAGTTGTTGGTGACCACGCGTTCGTCTTCCCACGCGACACTATTATCAAGGCGGGCCGGAACTTATTTTTTGGCTCGAGAGTGACTGGCTTAAAACCTTTTGGCACCCATGATGTACAAGTCGTAATTGTGGGAGAAACTGAGAACTCCAAAATAGCAGCTAAAGTTGAAGAGAAAAAGATGGAGAGAGTAGCGTATTTGGAGAGCCAGATCTTAGCACTACAACAAAATTTACAGAAGAAGATGGCAGTTATACCCAACTTGGCGGTGAAACCGCCAAGTGAAGAGTTAATTGTTGAAGAAGAGTTCTCGACTTTCGAAGAGCCTAATCCTGTGCCTCAGACAGCTTCGGCGAGAACCGGGTGGTTCGAGGTCTTAAAAAGGTTTTTCTTGAGGGCTAACAATGAAAGGTAGTAGAGTTATTTTACTTGTTCTACTTTTCTTCCTTACTCCTGGCTTTCTTTACGCTCAAGTTGCTCAAATTGTCTTTACCACAAATGAGCAAACTATAGAACCAGGTGAAATTTCTGAAAAAATTACTATTCAGCTTCAAGATGCGGAAGGGAACTCCTTCCAAACTACAGAAACGGTAGATTTGGTATTTAGCTCTGATTCATCCACAGGAGAATTCTTAAGTCCGTCTACCACTACACCTGTGACCACTACCATGGCCTCTGGTACGGCTAATAAGAACTTTCGTTATCGGGATTCTACTGCAGGTAACTTTACTCTCACCATAAACGCCACTGGGAGAACGAGCGGTAATACTTGGAGCGCTACTCAGACCATTGCAGTTTTGGAGTCTGTACCTACTTTACCAACGGTTAGCGTTTTTGGGTCGATAGCCACCAGCACTGTTTGGAGTAATGGAAACGTTTATGTGTTGGAAAATGTAGTGACTGTGCCCGCTGGGATAACTCTTACAATTGAACCAGGAGCAATTATAAAAGGAAGGCATGGTGGCGCAGGAATGTTGGAAGTTTTTGGAAATTTGTCTGCTGTTGGTACAGAGGAGAGTCCAATCTACCTCACCTCACTTCTTGATGACAGTATTGGAGGAGATAGTGACGCAACAGGTTCAACTACTGGCGCAATGAAGGACTGGGTCGGTATTTATTTCAAAGCAGATTCGACAGGTAATATGGATTACATGACGGTTCGCAATGCCGGCTATATAGGAGTTGGCAGCAATACTGGTATAGAAAATAATGGAGGCGATGTAACGATCAATAATTCTACTATTACCAACAATTATCTGAGAGGTGTGAATAACCGGTCGGGATCACTCAGCATTACAGGTTCAGTTATTGAGAATCATCACTATGGAGTGCAGGCTGAAGGTGGAGAGCTGAGTATCGAAAAGACAATCGTAAGGAATAACTCGGAAGCTGGTATAGATGCATACGGCGCTCAGGTAATTACCTTGATTGACAACACCTTTTCCAGTAATCAAAAGTTGGGAAGGATAAATACTTCGGCAGAATTTACTCACAGCGGGAACACTAGTAGCGACGTTACAAATAGGGGATTTGAGATGACGGGGACCGTTACGCGAAATACAGTTTGGGATACTGGTAGTCTACCTTTTATCATTCCAGCAAGCAGTATTGTATGGGTTGGAGCGAGTAGCACTCTCACTATTAGTCCAGGAAGCATAGTGAAGTTTGGCTCGTCGGCCGCCATGATAGTAGAGGGAACCCTTGATATTGATGGCGTGGAAGATTCGGAAGTCTATTTAACTTCTCTTAAGGATGATTCAGTGAGTGGAGATACAAACAATGATGGGACTATTACCACGCCCGCTTCTCAAAATTGGAACGGGATCGAGTTCTGGAGTGGTTCAACCGGAGAAATTTCCCACACTATTATTCGGTATACAGGCGGGGTTGGACCTAGTGGTAATGGCAATAGGTCGGCTGTATATAATCTGGGCGGTAGTGTTTTGCTAAATAATATTGCCTTTTCAGACAATTATGTTAATGACGTTTATCAGTCGGCTGGTTCGACGACGATCTCCCATTCAACTTTTTCTTCAAACACTAATCCTGTGCTGTCTAATGTCGGCACGAGTACTCTTGATGCTCGCCTAAACTGGTGGAGTACAGCTACAGGGCCGGCACACTCTTCTAACGCAACAGGAACTGGTCCTATAATAAGCGACAATGTCCTCTTCGATCCGTGGATTAAACGCGATCCCGCTTTACCCAATCCTGTGATTATAGTGCCGGGGATAGTTTCTAGTAAATTGAATAGAGTTGGGTCTAATTTTGAGGCATGGTTGAATATTCCTCAAATGATTTCGTCTATAACAGACGTACATCTAGATGAGTTAACATTAAATGGATTTGGCGAAGAAATCAGTTCACATTATCCAGATTCAATATTGAAAAATATTGGAGACTTCGATTTTTTCAATGGACTATATCTAGAGTTAGGTTCTGAAGGATATGCTGAAAATGGTAGTTTGTTCGACTTACCTTATGATTGGAGAAAAGATATAGACGTATCCGCCTTAAGCCTTAAGGAAAAAATTGATGAAGTAAAAACTCAAACAGGAGCAGAAGAGGTTGATTTAGTTGTTCATAGTATGGGTGGTCTGGTGGTAAAAAAGTATCTTAAAGACTATGGAGGAGATTCAATTGGTAAGTTTATAGACATAGGGACTCCCCATACAGGTTCACCAAAATCATTCAAAGTTTTAAATTATGGAGATAATTTTGGCTTTGAAAAGTTTGGGATTAACTTTCTTAATCTGAATAGATCTAAGATAATCTCTCAAAACATGCCCGCAGTTTATCAGTTGCTTCCCAGCGAAAACTACTTTGACGATTCAGATCCGAACTACAGATATTACGTTTTCAACGGTATCGATGGGAACGACCGTCTTACTTTCGAAGAAACGGCGGATTATTTAAAGTCTGAAGGGAGAAACGAGCTTCTGGTGGACAGGGCAGATGAGTTTCATCAGGAAATAGACGACCTGGATCCGGCTGATTATGGTGTGGAGACTTACAACATCGTCGGTTGCGGCACACCAACTATTGGCCAGTTTTATATTCTGGGCAAAGAGGGAGATAAATACATCTATAACATCAAGATGATCAATGGCGACGGCACGGTGCCTCTCAAGAGTGCTGAAGCGCTTGCAGCTACTCAGACTTATTATGTTAAGAACGCTCAACACGCCTTGATGCCAAGTACTTCGGGAGTAAAAGAATTAGTTGCTAGTATTCTTACGGGCGATAATTTCAGCATCTCTTCGTACTCAAATTTAGCTGCAAATTCAAATGGCTGCCAGATTCCGAACGGTAAGTTGGTGAGCTTCCATAGTCCAATCGAATTACATATCTATGATGAGTCAGGTAATCATACGGGACCCGATGAAAATGGTGATATAGAAAATGAAGTTGACGGCGTTGTTTACGAAGTAATCGATGACAACAAGTTCGCTTACCTTCCTGATGGAACAGAGTATGTTGTTAAAGGCAGTGCCACAGATACAGGTACATTTGATACTCGCATCCAAGAAGTGGTGGATGGGGAAGTAGTAACCACCACAATCTTTTCTGACATACCTCTTACACTCACTACGCAGGTTAATTTCGATATCGGCTCAGATATTCCTGATCAAGTCTATCTTGATCACGATGGTGACGAAGTGTTCGAGTCAAGCCAGGCAGTTTCTACCACCACAGCCGGCTTTCTAGAGTCTACAGGCAAGGAGGTGATAGCTTCTGTAGTGGAATCTGATAGTAGCCCAGAATCCACAAGTTCAAAAGTGCAGCCTTCTATAGAGATACCTGTAGTCGTAGAGGAATCGTTCGAAGTGGTCGCTACTTCTACTCAGTTAGTTCAGCCAGCTCCATCTCCGGTTCTGTCTCCTCCCATAGAACATGTTCTTGGAGAGTCTGTTGTTCAATCTGACCCGTCTGCAATAGTCGAAGAAGTTCCTGAAGTAATCAAATCGCCCCCAGAATCTGGTTACGAAAATACCGCCGTGGTGTATAAATCATTTGGTTACAAAGTAATAAACTTTTTCAAATCAATCTGGAGTTGGATTATAAGTAAGTTATAATAACCATTATGAATACTTTATCGAAAGTTTTTATTACTTTGGCTGCAGTTATTTTAGTCGTCTATCTAATCTTCTTATTTGCACCCTTTGATGGACCTCCAGGTTTTTAGTTTTATGGAAAAAATTCTTGTTACTCTAGCCATTATTTTGATTGGGCTTATTCTTTATTTTGCTAACACATTAAGCTTCGGAAACTCCTGGATTTAAATCCCCTTAGCTGTCGGACAGCTAAGGGGCATACGTTACCTTTTGCGATCGCATGTGAAGATAGAGATAGGAGTCAGACCACAAAAAGATGGGAAGATAGGGGTCAGACCCCACAATGGGTTGAATAGTATTGTATAATTAATTCATGCCTAGAGCCCCGCGCATCGATCTTGGTAACTACGTTTATCATGTCATCAATCGCTCAAATGGTCGTAGTAAGATCTTTCATAATGATGCAGATTATCAAGACTTTGAGTATTTACTGAATGAAATAAAGGAAGAATACGACATGCGCATATTAGCTTATGTAATCATGCCAAACCATTGGCACTTACTCTTATACCCGCGAAATAGTGGCGATCTTTCTAAAGCTTTGCAGTGGTTGAGCACAAGCCATGCAGTACGGCATCATACTCGCAAAGGGACTATAGGAGGTGGACATTTGTATCAAGGGAGGTATAAATCGTTTCTTGTGGAGAAAGACTCACATTTTCTGGCTGTACTGAAATATATTGAACGCAATCCTGCAAGGGCTAAACTTTGTAAAAGAGTAGAGGATTGGAAATGGGGAAGTGCCTATCGAAGAGCAAAAGGAGCACCCGGTTCAATGCTTCTGGCAGAGTCTCCTATTGATCTGCCCAGGGACTATAAAAAGTGGATTAATCAACCAGAATTAGCAGAACAACTAAAAGATGTTAGAGAGTCTGTTAACAAAGGTATGTCATTCGGCAATGTAATTGTGTCAAAGAATATTATACAATAAATATTTAATTAATTAGGGGTCAGACCCCAAACCAGACCCTAAAAAGACAAAAAGATAGGATTGATCTTGTTGATTGAGGGAGGGAGTCTTTGCTCATATAAATCAAAAACGGCGCGGGGGATGAGTTGGGTTGGGACCCAATTCATCTCCGCGCCGTTTGCTTTTGCGGGCTTTCACAGCCCGAGAATGCTGCCCTTAGTCGGAACGCTTCTCTTGGACGCGACAGTCCGGCTCTTGAAGTGTCTGAACCAGGCCATGCAGGTCCAGCAATTGTCACGGACCACATGATCCATCGCCTCGTCGAGAGTTGGAAAATCTGGTTCGTTGTTTGGGAAGTGCTCAAGATACGCTTGAAGCACAATGTTTTCGTAACCGACAGATTCCTTGAGCCTTGCACGTTTTTTGGCTCCTTGGAAGAGAACATAGAGAGAAATTACGAGTCCGAGCGAAGCTGACAGAAATCCCCATTGTTCCAAGGTCATAGACCCTCCTGCATCCACCATACTCAGCCATAATATGAGTGTCAATGAAATCAAAAACGGCGCGGGGGATGAATTGGGTTGGGACCCAGTTCATCTCCGCGCCGTTTACTTTTACTTGAGCTTTCACAGCCCGAGAATGCTGCCTGCACTTGACGCGCTTTTCTCGGCAGCAGCCTTCCTGCGCCGTTGCCACACGGCGATGCCCATGACCGCCAGGAACAGAAGTTGCGCGAGATAGAAGCTTTGCATCTCACCCATGTATGCCTCCACTGCTAGGACTTGCTTAGCTCATTAGCCCGGCGCTTTGGAATTGCTGCTGCGTGGCCTCTCCGAAGGAGATACCGCACTTTCCGTTTCCGCATACCCAGTCGAAGCCGGTGATGTGCTCATCACCGAGATAGTCTGGATCTGTGCGAGCTTCTAGGACTCTGCGGCGGTAGCCGCAGTTCGGGCACTGGGGTTTCTCGCGCCATTTGTGAATCAGCCCTATGCCGGTGAACGCAACCACGAATGTGATGAAAAGTGCCCATTCCATCCACAACGGGACTTCTGCCATGGCTCCTCCTTGTTAGCGCTTGCTTTGGTTTACCCATCCGAGGGGTATACCTAGGTCATTCTTCTTCGGCTACATTTCTACAATTAACATTACTAGTACATCTTGTAGCAGTCAAACTTGTATGGAGCACTTTTTTCTGTATAGGTGTAATCTTAAGATAGGGAAGTACAGGAGGGATTCTATGAAGGCTTGCGAAATTTGCGGTCCATAAAAGAGTTCCGAGACTGGCTTACTTGCGCAAGTGGGTGGGATACCAAACCTTTGAGTAAACTTCGAAAGGAGTTGGAGAAGTTTGATAAAAGCCCCGGTCACTAGGACGGGGCTTTTCGCACCTCTAATTTTATTTATAGTGAGCCTGTCGAATCTATTCCACCAGTTGAGTGAATATCACGAGGCGTTTGTCGTTGGTTTTGGCTGCAGGGACCCAGTCGCCAGCGCAGGTGATGAGGTTTAGATACGTACCGTCTTGAGTGTTAAATATGCGCTCGAGAGGCGAGTTGTCGTAGGGGTAGATTTGTTCGTCTATGACTTTGAAATGAAGGCGCTCGCCGTCTTCACGCACTACGTAGACATCGTCTCCTATTTCAAGATCCTCGAGATGTTTGAAGACACCATCTAATGAGATTGCATTGTCCTCGTGACCGGACATGACAGAGCTACCTTTGAAGCCTGGCACTGAGCCGTATTTGTACCAGCTCACATCTGTGAAGTTGTCCGGAGCTGCCATGTTGCCTGTGTCTGTGATACCTAGGCGTTGGACATGCGCGTCTATATTGAGCTTGGGTATAAGTAGGCGTGAAGGAAGTTGCTCCTGAGTAACTTCTCCGCTCTGTGTGCCTAGGACTTTGCCTGTAGTTTCCTCTATATAGATTCCTGTGTCTGCCACTTCGTCGTTATCGAAGCGAGTCATGCCACGCCAGACTGCGAAGAGGGCAATGAGGATAGCTAGGGCTATAAGAACTTTTGCTGTTAAATTGATTTTCATAAGAGTTTTATGTCAGAGCGGATGTTCTTACGAACATCCGCTCTGCGCTCGCTTGCCTATTATTATAGGCTATGCGATGCGTAAACCATAAGTGTTTGGAATTAGCTTGTCTTCCTTGCGCTGATGGATGTGAATGCGAGTCCAGCAATCAGAAGGGATGCTGCGAGCATCGCGATGTTTTGAGTAGCTTCACCACCAGTAACTGGCATGCCAGGTGTAACTGGAGGAACAACAACTGGGGGAACTATGACTGAGCCGCGGATAGTAACCAAGGCTGGAAGGCCTGTGGACGCACCAGTGGCTACGACGTTGTTGGTGTTCATGTTGACTGTGAATGTACCACCAGCTACGAGATCTGCACTGACATCACAACGAAGAGCTACAGTAGTCAATGTGTTTGCTGACAAGATCATTGCTGAGTCAAAGGTAATGTTGTTGATACCACTTACCATTGCTGTAGTAGCTGAAGAGTTGAGTGCGGTGTTAGGTGCTGCTTCGTTGTAGGCGCGGCAGTTTGTAAGTGTTGATGCACTTGCACCATTGCCGACAATCAGGTTGAACGGAAGGCTGGAAAGTCTGATAGCTTCAGATGAGCCAGTAGTGTCCAAAAGAAGGCGGGCAACAGTAGCGTTTGTTGTGTTGGCGACGAGAGGGTTAGTCAAGCCGTTGGTTCCGAACTGGAGCGCAAGACGAGGTGATGCAGTCTGCGCACTAGCTGAACCGAATGTTCCCAGGGCGAGCACTGCTGCCACAGGGAAGACGATGAATTTGTTTAACTTCATATTTGATAATAGGTTATAGAGTTTTTAGTAATTAATTACAGAGTTCTCTAAATGGTTTTTTACTCCACTACTCTGTTCTAGCTATAACGGGTCTGAGGTAAGATTCTTACTGGCTTTAGAGCCAACTTCAGCCGTATTTTAAAGATGGGTTAGTTGGGTTTGACACTCATATTGATAGGGTATAGAATGGCTTTTACCTAGATGTTAAGAAACCTTAATTTTTTGAAGCGAATTAGACGGCCTTAAAGCTGTCTATTGAGGTCTTAAAAGGCCCCGCTTCGAAAGAAGCGGGGCCTTTGCATCTACGGTGTCCCTCGAAGCTTTAGCGAAGTGGGAGAGTTCGTTGTCAAATTAATACCGTCGCGGACTTTAGACCAAGTGGGTCTTTTCGGGTTCGTAGGCGGAAACAAGCGCCCGGCACTCTGTATTGTATGAGTGTCGGGTTTAGAAGCTAAATGAAGTTGATTTCATTTAGCAGGACAGAGCAGAGTCTGTTCACCCTGGACGGGGTGAACAGAAACTCAAAAAACTGGATTGATTCGCTCCTTGCGATTTGATTCAGGGTGGTTTGTAAGTTTCCTAATAGGAAACTAAGGGCGTACGGTGGATGCCTTGACTAGAAGATGGTGATGAAGGACGCGACTTGGCGGCGATACGCTTCGGGGAGATGCCTAGTAATCTTTGATCCGGAGATGTCCGAATGGGGAAACCCGGTCCCGTATAACGGGATCACTCTATGAATTACATAGAGAACGCACCCAGTGAAGTAAAACATTTCAGTAACTGGTGGAATAGAAACCAATGGGATTGGTTTATATCAATCCTAACATTTCGTTAGTAGCGGCGAGCGAAAACGAAAGAGCCCAAACCTAGTTTCATTCTTTGGTTTCGAATTTCGAAACCGAGGAATGATGCTGGGGGTTGTAAGGCGGTAATGTCACAAATTTATTTGTGAGAAGAGTCAAAAAACGTTTGGTTAGGTGAATCCCGTGGAAACGGGACCCCTAGAGGGTAATAGGCCCGTAACCGAAAATCAGACATCTCTTTTGTTACCGTTCTTGAGTACCTCGAGACACGAATACCTCGGGGGAATCTGCCGGAACTAACCGGTAAGGCTAAATACACTTCTAGATCGATAGTGAACTAGTACCGTGAGGGAAAGGTGAAAAGAACCCCGGAAGGGGAGTGAAATAGACCTGAAACCGTATGT
>JANLIM010000038.1 GCA_024654145.1 Candidatus Zambryskiibacteriota bacterium
GTTAGAGAAAAACATTATCAGTCTTGATAATAAAGAAAAAAAGTATTTTAAAATCAAGAATGAAATTGAAATAGTTGGTGAGAATGGCCAGTATTGTAAAATAACCCCGCACGATGATTTTGAAGTAGGTGTGAGTATAGATTTTGAAGGTATCATTGGTAAGCAATATTTCAGGTATGCTTTCAAGGAAAACGATTATATAAAGGACGTTTCATTCGCGAGGTCAATTTTGATTTTTGAAATAAGCGATGGAGAGGATCCTTGGAAGGACTACAAAAAACATTTCGAATTAATGTCCCCTCTTTTTCCCAGTAATCCCAAGGATAGTCCTTTTCTGGCATATAATAAATCTGAATATTTGACTCCTCTTAAAGACCCCCTGGAACCGGTAAAACACAAGCTACTAGATTTTATTGGTGACCTTATTTACTTAGAAAAATTACCATTAGGCAAGTTCGAAGTGCACAAACCAGGGCACAGTTTTAACAGAAGAATTGTTCAGGAGATCTGGAATTCGTATCCTACTAGTAATGGGCCATATTTTGAATATTTTCTTAAAAAAGTTCCAGAGTTTGGCGAGTTGAAGAATTTTATAGAAAACAATAATGTTCATAAAAATGAAAGCGTATTTGAGCATACTCAAACTGTATTTAATAACACTCTTAAAATTTTGCACAAATATAAAATTGAATTAAGTGATAAAAATAGGTTTAGGTATTTACTCGCAGTTTTTCTTCACGATTACGGAAAAAAATTTACTATGAGGTCAGACATTAATGGAGTAACTTCTTGTGATGGGCATGAAGAGGTTTCAGCAAAGTTAATTGAAACTAAAAATTTTTTAGACAGGTTTAATTTGGATGAAGGCGATAAGGAATGGATATATAATTTCACCAAAAATCATAACCAGATGCATGAAGTATTTTCAATGAGTGAAGAGTCAATGAAGGAAAAGTTTAGGGAACTTGGGGCAAGGAGTAAGCTATTTTACCTAGAAAATTTAATCTTTAGCATCGCTGACTTGGAAGGCAGTTACTTTAAGAATTACAACATAAATGAGTATGAGCGTAGATTAAATTTTCTAAAAAACCACCTCAGAGAGTTTTTTGCTGTTTAGTCTTAAAATTCCTTTATTTATAGCCCTTTATTCACAAATTATCCACATTTGACTTGACAAAAGGGGAAAAAGGGTGTATAGTTGACATAGGAATGTAAGAGTGGTGGATTACCCGCCGTTCTAGATACAGGACTAAGTCAACCACGGATCGGAGGATCCAATGATCAGAATCGTTCAGTCGAGCAAGTACGTTGCGCTCCTGGCGCTGGCGCTGGCGCTGGTCATGGTGATCAGCGCTTGCGGCAAGTCGCCAACGGCTCCCGAGCCGCCCCCCGTGCCAGTCATCGAGCCCCCTGCCCAATCATACGTGCAGGTGGTGAGCACCAGCCCTCAGGCCGGCGCTACACTCAAGGCGACTGTAGTGGATGATCGAGGTTTTGTGATAAGTGGTGATAAAATCTACCTGACCTTGAAGTACGCTATGTCTGATGCCGACTGGGTCAAGACTCGCGAGCGGGGGGAAAAGGTGATCGTCTCGGCTTGCCTTTCTGTCGATGGCGTAACGGTGGTCGAAGTTGGTTGCAGTGGCCGTAATGCGTCTATTGACGGGAAGCCTGGGGAAAATGTCCAGTCCGGCCAACTTACCGGGCTAGATCTTCTGGTGCCGGCTCGGAGCGGGGTGAAGCAGACCAACTACATCATTCTCTACCTCATGTGGAGACCAAATGATTCAAGTCTGAGGAAGCCCGACGAAGCCTTCTACCAGAACCCGGTTCAGATGGTCTTCAAGTGGGAGTGAGAGCATACCCGCGCTGTCTACGGACAGCGCGGCCTTTTATTGTGGATAACGGTTGGGTCACAAGGTGTTAAAATTATAAAAAATGATTAAGAGAAAGTTTTTTTTGATATCTGTTTTTGCCGGAGTAATTATCGGATTTTATACTCCTCTATTTCTCACTGTGCCGACTGCATATGCTGGAGCATTTTGTGATTTGTCGGTGAGTGTAAATCAGAACAATGGCTATGTCAGTATATACGGTTCAGTAAGGGAAACTCGGCCAGGATTAGACCCCAGCCAGTCTTCAGTTGAAGTCTATACTACTAAAAATGAATTATATGATTCGGGTTCAGGACAAGAAAGTGCCGAGGCGTCTGATGCCGATGTTCTCCAAAATGGTACTTACAGAGTAACAGTGAGTGGAAACACTCGCTCAAACCCAGCTAATAGAGCTAGTAGTTGTTCTAAGGAACAATGGATTACAGTGAATGTTGATACGACCAAAAGACTCGACGTTTACAAATCCGGCACTGGTTCAGGTACGGTATCAGGGCCAGGAATAAGCTGTGGATCTGATTGTTCCCAAAGCTTTAACAGTGGCACTAGCGTTGCTCTTACTGCTAGTCCATCTTCTGGCTCCACTTTTGCGGGTTGGTCTGGGGCTTGTTCTGGAACTGGGTCTTGCAATGTCTCAATGACGGCAAATAAGAGTGTGACCGCGACTTTTAATGTAATACCACCTCCTTCACCTCCTGGTGGTTTTTCTATGACGAGTTCTAGTTGTTTTGCTTGGCCAAGTCCTAAAATCGAAGCAAATCATCAGACATCTTCTGGTGCCAGTTACTACACTTTGCATAAACGGGTTTACGGAAGTGGGAGTGGGTACTCTGCAATTTATCAAGGAAGTTATAGCCAGCTCGACTCTTATACAGACAGCAATATCTCAGCTGGTAATAGTTATGAATACAGAGTAAGCGCAACCAACAGTGGTGGTACCACCTGGGCGAGTGGAAGCGTGGTGGAGGCCGTGAGCTCGGCAAATTGTGGAGGGCCAACATCTTACACACTCTCAACTTCTGTAAGTAGTGGTTCTGGAACAATTACTGGTACGGGTATTAGCTGCCCAGGAGATTGTAGTGAGTCACTTACTGTAGATGCTTGGACTACACTTACAGCGTCACCTTCTACTGGGTACGCTTTCTCTAGTTGGTCTGGAGCATGTGCAGGGCAGGGGGCATCGTGCTCTTTGTATATGGATAGTGCTAAGTCTACTAGTGCCAACTTTTCTACCAATAATTATACTCTTTCTGCATCTGTTTCCGGCTCAGGTAGTGTGAACTCGAGCCCTGCAGGGATTAGTAACTGTACTTCATCTTGTTCAGCATCTTACGCGTACAATACAGCAGTTACTCTTACGGCTACACCTAATGCCGGACAGAACTTTTCTGGATGGTCTGGATCTTGTTCGGGTACTGGATCATGTGTTGTGACCATGAGCACTGCTAGAAGTGTGACAGCTACATTTACCACAAACTCTTACGGACTCACTGTTTCAAGAGCCGGCAACGGAAGTGGTAGCGTAAGTTCAAGCCCTGGAGGAATTAGTTGTGGATCAGATTGTTCAGAAAGTTATACATACAACACTTCTGTTTCTCTTTATCCGAGTGCTTCTGCTGGGTCAAGCTTCAGTGGTTGGTCGGGCGACTGTTCTGGGACTGGAGCATGCACTGTTTCTATGACAACCGCTAGAAGTGTGACTGCAAGCTTTGCCTTAGTGCCATTTACATATTCTCTTTCAAATTCTGGTACTACGAACGTAACTAAAGCGAGTGGTAATGCTTATGGGCAGAATGTCATTACCAAGAGCCTTGGAGCAGGCCTTACTCAGCCTGTCTCCCTCTCACTCTCCGGTGTACCAAGCGGAACTTCATACAGTATTTCAAATGCCACTTGTTCACCGACTTGCTCCTCGACCATCACCTTTACTGTCGGACCAACTACTCCAGTAGGTACGAACACAATTACAGTGACAGGTTCTCCCAATAGTGCGCAAACAAGCTTCAATCTTGTGGTGACGGGAAGTCCATTCAGTGTCTCATGCGCCGTCAATCCAAATACAACTGCAGTACTCGGAGAGAATGTAACTTGGTCTGCCACAGTTGTAGGGGGAGTGCCACCACTTACATATAGCTGGAGTGGAAGCGGTATACCCACATCACCTGCACCAAGTACAAACCCCTACACTCTCACTTACAGCACTATCGGTACCAAGACTGCTACTCTTACTGTGAGAGACGCAGACTCAGTGCAGTCTGCTTGTCCACCCGCTACCATAGAGATAACCTTCGATCCTAACTTTGAAGAATTTTGATTAAAACTATGCTAGCTAATAAATACGTAAAAATATTTCTCTCACTCCTCTTTATCGCACTTCTTATTGCGGGATTTGTCTGGTGGTTGAAGTGGAGTAAGGAGAGAGCCGCACGCATAGTTGCTGAGCGACCGATGAATGTCCAAGTAGAGAGAGTCGTGGAGGTTGAGGGTAAGTTCACACCCCCTCTCGGATTCCCAGCATCTATACCACTTGAGGAAGACAATATTGTAGAGAGTATTCTCACTAACTTTCCTACACAGAATGCAGTACAAACAAGCGTCATCTATAGAAGTACAGAAGAAAAGTTGGATAAATATTTTGAGTATCGCTCATATATGGAGAAAGAAGGATACAAGTTATCTGAGGGAGGAGACACAGGTGAAGTATTGTTCTTGCATGGCATAAAAGGGAATGAAAATCTTTCTGTCACACTCAGCACTTGGGAGGGTTTGACTGTTGTTCAGATAGCGCATCTTACTTTTGTTGAATAGAGGAAAGTTTTACTAGATTCATACGTTTATACATATGTAAGTGTATTGACAATGTATATACAATGAATATAATGAATAATATGGACACACAAGTAAACTTCAGAACCAATAAAAGGATCTTGGCTCGAGCGGACAAGGTTTTCGAAAGCATGGGTATGGATAGATCCACTGCTCTCAATATGTTTCTGACTCGCGTAGAAGCTGAAGAAGGACTCCCTTTTCGACCCAGCGCAAATATTAAGGCTATTCGAGAGAAGTGGGATAGGGAAGTAGTCTTAGCTAAGAAAACAAAAGGCTACAAAAATACAAAGGTCATGATGAGAGCCATCCTTAGGTAGTAGCTGCGAATGTATACCCGCAAACCCACTCGATCTTTTAGAAAATCTTTAAGAAAGATTGCTTCTTCTGGCTCGAAGGGCGCCCTGACGGACATTGAGGAGGTTATAAATAAATTATCCAAAGGCATAAGACTTGGACAAAAGCATAAGGACCATCCACTTGCAGGTGAGCTGCAATATTATCGGGAATGTCACGTGAGACCCGACATGCTGCTTATCTATAGAATTGAAGAAGATAACCTCGTATTGATTGATGTTGGTTCTCATTCACAGTTATTTAAATAAATTTCTGATAAAATTAAATTGATGAAAATTGATGAAGCTCAGCTAGAAAATTTTCTAAACGATTTAGGTTTAATATCTACTAAAGAACTTCAAGGTGACGATCTTCGTCGCGCGCAAGCATACATACTCGGACTGTCTGTAGTAAATCTTAAGGATAAGAAGCTTGACCTCGCCACTCTTTCGCTTATACCTGAACCGATTGCTCGGCTACATAATGCGGTAGCATTTAGCGCTAGAGAGGGGGAGGTGGAGGTGGCACTTTTGGATATTAAGGATTTACCTGCTTTGAAGTTTCTTAAAGAAAAGGGTTTAAAGATCCTGCTTCGCCTGACAGATAGCGAGAGTATGAAGCGTGCCCTCCTTTCTTACCAAAATTTATTGAGGGATGAGTTCGGCGCCATGCTTCGTAAGGAAGGCGTTTCTCTCGACGCGCTTTTGAGGCATGCGTTTCTTCAGGGGGCAAAGTATATACACATTGAGCCACAGGTAAACGAGGTACTTGTGCGTTACCGTATCGCGGGCATTCTTCACGAGGCTATGGTCTTGCCTATTAAGATCGCCAAAGGCATAACAGATACTCTTAAAATTAACGCAGGACTAAAGTCGGAGAGCACTCTATTGCAGGAAGGACGCTTTAAGCTAGAGGGAGAAGGAGAAGAGATCTCTTTCCGTGTCACTACACTCCCTACAGCAAGTGGGGAAAAAGTGGTAGTGAGGATTATCTCTGGAAATGCAGAAGGCTTCACCCTCGAAGGGCTCGGATTCTACGGCAGCGCACTGGAGAAAATACACGAAGTACTGGCTCGCCAAACTGGATTGGTCCTTGTCGCTGGGACGGAACATTCTGGTAGGACAACGACACTTTACACTATGTTAGATGTTTTGAATTCGCCCAAACTAAGTCTCGCTTCTGCAGAAGATCATGTGGAGCATAAAATGTCGTATGTCGCCCAGGCAGAAGCCAGATCTGAACTCGGCTTCACCATCCAAGACGCCATTCGCGGAGTTTTGAAGCAGGACCCAGATGTGCTCATGGTCGGCGAGTTGCGGGAGAGTGAATCCACCCATCTTGTCTTGAGTGCATCTGAAAGAAATATTTTGACGCTTTCAGCGGTGCAGGCGAATTCAGCGGCAGCAGTAATTCAGCGCATACTGGATATGAAAGTGGATCCTTTGCAGCTCGCGTCTAATCTAAAGATGGTTATAGCGCAGCGTCTTGTAGGGAAACTCCAGGAAGATAAAGAAAAATATTTTTTAAACGAAGAAGAGATCGAAAGGCTCGGCAATATGATAGACCTAGCCCGCATGCTTATGCTATTAAGAGAAGAAGGAGTAGTAGGAGCGAAGGATGGCTGGGATAAAATTCCTTTTTATAAAAAGAAAAGCGAATTTGTAGGCAAAGTCGGCATCCAGGAAGTAATGGTCATATCTCCCACCATTCAACACTTGATTGTAAACGAAGGAACTGCAGCAGCAATTGAAGAGAGAGCCAGAAAAGATGGCATGACTACAATGCTTGAGAACGGCATACTCAAAGCTGCGCGGGGGCTTACTACTCTTGATGAAGTTCTCAAAGCTTTTTAGATACTTGAACTTGACTTTTTCATACTATACGTGTTATAATTAGAAAAGACAGACATTCCGTCTGCCAAGTTTTGCAGGGAGTCAAAATGGATTATGAACGGTACCTCGAACTGAAGGAGATGTTGGAGAAGGACCTCCATCATTTCCAAAACCTCAATCGGGTACATCAAGGGAGGTTGTGCGTCTGCAAAGAGAAACATGCAGACGATGGTGATAGAGCGGCGGAGTGCTCAGGGGATGAAGTCGACGGGCTCCTGAACCAGCTCTACGCCATGCGCATCAAGCAGATCGAGCACGCGCTCGAGAGGCTCGAGCGCGGGGAGTACGGCAACTGTTTTGACTGCGGTGGGGAGATTTCTGAGCGTAGGCTCAGGGCACTCCGCTTCGCAGTCAGGTGCCGTGCCTGCGAGGAGAAGCGTGAGGCGGCCCAGGTCGCCGAGCGCAAGGATCGCGATCGGAGGTCATCAGACCTTCTGTCGCTTGGCTAGCGTCAAGCGAGTGACTTGCCCGTGCGAACCAATGGGTTCGCACGGGCATTCGTTTGCTATACTATTAAAATGGCAAAACCTATATTGGTCGCAAACTGGAAGAATCACCCAAGCTCACAGGACGAAGTTCACGCGCTTCTCAAAGATCTTATTAGGAAGAAACTTTTATACAAAAGGCTCTCGGTCTTCATCGCTCCGCCTCTAGCTTATCTTGAGTCGGTGGCTGACAGGGCCGGCAAATTTGCCCAGCTTGCGGCACAAGATATTACTGAACTACCCAAAGGCACTTATACCGGTGTGGTCACAAATGATATTTTAAAGAGCTTCGGAGTGAAGCTTGCGATTGTAGGGCATAGTGAAAGACGTGCATTAGGAGAGTCATCCCTAGTAGTTTCAGAGAAGGTTAAAGCCGCGCTAAAGTCTGGCATAGCGCCTCTAGTCTGTGTGGGCGAGAAGACTCGCGATACAGATGGCGAGCACTTCGAATTTCTAAGAATGCAAATCAAAGAATCTCTGGCGGGTTTAAGCAAGCAATCTGTTACATCTGTCCTTATTGCATACGAGCCGTCGTGGGCAATAGGCAAGAGTGCAAAAGATGCCATGCCTGCAGGGGAGCTTGCGCAGTCTGTTATTTTTATTAAAAAAGTCTTGACAGATCTCTATGGCAGAAAGGTCGCTGAGAGCATTCCAATTCTCTACGGAGGCTCTGTAGACCCAAGCAATGCTGGAGAGATTATGCGTGAGGGTGGAGTGAAGGGATTACTCGTCGGCCGTGCTTCACTTAAAGCTAAGAGTTTCGAAGAAATCGCTCTTTCACTTTTACAAAAATGATTTCTATTAAAGACGCAGGAAATTTAAAAGATAAGCGCGTGCTTGTACGGGTGGATTGGAGCGTACCAATGGATGGCGGAAAGATTACCAATGACTTTCAAATTAAAGCAACACTCCCAACTTTGAATTATTTACATGAAGCTGGTACCAAAGTTATCGTGGCTACGCATTTAGAATCTATCAATGATTCTATCGAGTCACTGAAGGTTTATTTGCCAGAAGGTATGGAGCTCCTACCAAATTTGCGAGAAAATCCAGGTGAGGAATCGAACACAGAAGAGTTTGCTAAAGATCTCGCCTTCATGGCCGACATCTACGTCAACGATGCTTTCTCCGTTTCGCACCGCGAGCATGCTTCTATTGTAGGTGTGCCGAAGCTCCTACCAAGCTTTGCAGGGTTGAGATTCATGGAGGAAGTGGAGCATTTGTCTAAGGCTTTAAGCCCAGCCCATCCTTTCCTCTTTATCCTCGGTGGGGCCAAGTTTGAGACCAAAATGCCTTTGGTTGAGAAGTTTTTAAACATCGCAGACTCCATCTTTATAGCCGGGGCGAATGCTAAACCGGCTTTTGAAATTTTTAAAGATAATCCTAAAGTAATTTTCCCTGTGGGAGATATCGCCGCGCTCGATGCTGATGAAGAAGTAATCCATCAGCTTGCAGAGAAAATTGAAAATTCTGAATTCATTCTCTGGAACGGCCCGTTAGGCAAATATGAGGACGGTTTGAAAGAAGGCACACTTGCTCTCGCAAAATTGATTGCTGATTCAGGAAAACAATCCATAGTAGGAGGAGGAGACACTCTCTCTGCCATAAATGAGCTGGGCAGCCTTGATAAATTCACATTCGTCTCTACTGGCGGTGGAGCCATGCTCGACTTTCTCGCAACCGAAACACTTCCCGGCATTGAAGCACTCAATTAGTTTTGAATTTTTAAATATCCACATCAGTCTATAAATAATTAATTCAAAAACCTTCCCACATACGATAAGATTAAGCCGGGGCGTAAAGTTATCGTATGGGTAAATTAGAGGAAAATAACAAAAAAAGAATAAATCATTCTGATTTGCAGAAGCTTATTCTTCATACTATTGCTGCTGCGGGTATTCTCAGTGTTGGTCTTGTTGCGCCAAATGTTATCGGAGCGATGACAAAACTTGGTATTTTACCTAAACGTAGGCAAGGAGAATACACTCGATCCTCGGCAAACAAAATGGTTGAGAGGGGGTTACTTCGATATAATGGCAAATTTTATGAACTCACGCCCACTGGAGAAAGACTTTTGAGGCGTTGGCAATTTGCTGATTTTAAACTGAAAAAGCCTAAGAAATGGGATAGGAAATGGAGAGTGATAATTTTCGACGTTCCGCAGAAATTGAAGAAAATAAGAGACCGTCTGACAAGCCTGATGCGTCAGGCTGGTTTTGTTAGGTTACAAGACAGTGTCTGGGTCTATCCTTATGACTGCGAAGATGTTTTCGCTGTACTGAAGACCGATTTAGGTATAGGTAAACATGTCCTATACATGATTGTAGATGAGTTAGAAAACGACAAATATTTACGCGCAGAATTTGAGCTTGAGAAATAGGTTGTAGGTCAAACCTTAAGTGTTTTAAGTTAATACGATAACTTTCAGCCATGGCGTGAAGTTATCGTATATAAGTTTTATAAAGTTTTTTGGAATTTTTACTGGCTACTTGGCTTTTTCGCAGCTACTTCTGCTCCTCTAAGTGCTGGCGGATTTTATCTGCGTTGCCGTCTAAGTCTGATTTATCTCCTTCAGTGTGAGGGGCAGGGAGAATCCAAATGTGTGCGTGTTGCACTTCTTCTCCTGTAACCCTTGCCCAAATTTCTTCGGTATTAAATGCTTTCTGTTGAGCAAGAGCGATTTTTTGAGCAACACGAAAATAATCACCGATATTTCCTGGGACTTGCCCGAGGGGTAGGTCCCAGACCCAGCGGTAGTGTTCTTTAGGTATTACTAGTGAATGTCCAGGTGAGCGTGGGCTTATGTCTATAAAAGCGAGAAAATCATCATCCTCATAAAGCTTTCTAGAAGGAATTTCGCCAGCCACTATTTTACAAAATATGCAGTCGGAACTATTTGTAGCATTCGCATTCATTTGTAGATTTGTATTATTCTAGTAATTTCTAAAGTCTACCAGCTGGCCGAGAGAGTTGAAGAGCTCAATGGTTTCATAATCGTTCGCCCACATTTCCGAGTTTCGACCAAGGAAAATGCGCCACGTTTTCCTTTCGTAGTTTTGATTGTTGCTGTGCTGAGCTACACATCCATCAAAATTAAGATGCTTTTGAATGAAGGCTCTACATGAGCCGGAAATTTGTTTGTCTACAGTTGGGGTCTGGCAACTCGGTATAGCAGAGATAAGGTTTTGACACTCCTTGTCCAAAAGTGCGAATCCTGGTTCAAGGACTGGATTGGGGCAGTTGAGAGAAAGCGGTGGGGTAAAGGCATAATCAGGAAGAGCTTCTATGTATCCGGTGCACATATTTTCCCTAAAGTTTGTAATCTTGTGTGGGGTCTGGACTCTCATACTTCCAGTTGTGATAATCGCTTTCTCACCTTTATCCAAAACTAGCGAGGGTAGCACGGCTACGTTTGGAGAAAAACGTTGGAGAGTATTGCTTTGAGTGCTTTCGCGCTTATCTTTACCGTTCTTGAGTTGCCATCCAGTAATGTCTACAGAGCTATTGCCGCGATTTTCTATGGTTATGTATTCTTCATACGGCTGGTATGCGTATGCGGCATTGCCAGAACCGAGTGAGACATAAGAGTTATTGGAGTTTGATTCACTCGACCATCCTGAGTTAAAGCTGCCAGGCTCTGTGCCCAAAGGGCTCCCTTCTTTAGGCAGAAGGACCATGATTAGAATGATAGTGGCTAGTATTACTATTCCCTCAAGTATGTTATCTCCAGCTTGGAAATTACGTTTCATAGTTCGATGTTACTCACTATGACCCTGAGCCTGTCGAATGGGTCATAAACCTATCTTAATACGCTTGCCTCGCCGAAGCCAGGCGCGAAGGCTGGGCATGTTAGAATAGTCCAATGCATTTTCCTGAAATCTTTGAAGCCCTCCTCCAAACTCGCGGAATTGCTCCGGAAGATAAAGATTCTTTTCTTAACCCTGCATATGACAAGCTTCATGATCCAATGTTTCTACCGGACATGGAGCGGGCTAGAGATAGAGTGATAAGCGCCATAGAGAACGATGAGCATATAGTCGTTTTCTCTGACTACGATGCGGACGGTATACCGGGAGCGGTCGTGCTTTCGGATTTTTTTACCCGTGTTGGATACAAAAATGTTTCATTTTATATTCCGCATAGGCATGATGAGGGCTTCGGGCTTAATCTTCTAGCTATAGACGAATGCGCAGAGAGGGGAGCAAAGCTTATTATCACTATCGATTGTGGTACAGCAGATCATAAAGAAGTAACACGTGCGAATGAGAAAGGAATTGATGTAATTATCACTGACCATCATGAACAGTCAGAAACTTTGCCAGAAGCTTATGCTGTGGTGAATCCTAAAAGAGCGGATTCAACTTATCCCTTCAAGGAGTTGTGTGGCTCTGCAGTCGTTTTCAAATTAGTGCAAGCCATTCTTCTTAAAGAAAGCTTTGGTATAAAGCTAGGTATGGAGAAATGGTCTTTGGACATGGTAGGTATTGCTACACTCTCAGATATGGTGCCTTTAGTCGGGGAGAATAGGATTCTGGCTCGTTTCGGACTCGATGTTTTAAGAAAGTCGCCACGCCCAGGGCTGGCTGCGCTCTTCAAGAAACTTAATTTAGACAGAAAAACGCTTACTGAAGACGATGTTGCCTTTATGATTACGCCTCGTATCAATGCCGCTTCCAGAATGGGAGTGCCTCTCGATGCCTTTAAGCTCCTTTCAGCTACGGATCCGGTGGAAGCGGAGAGGCTGGCCAATCACTTGGAGAAAATAAACCAGGAGAGAAAGGGCGTGGTTGCAAACATGGTCAAAGAAGCGAAAAGTCACTTAGAAAAAAGGGAGAAAATGGGGGAAGTGATTGTGGTAGGTAATCCAGAATGGCGCCCTTCTCTTGCGGGACTTATATGCAATTCTTTGGTTGAAGAATATGAGCGTCCAGTGTTTGTATGGGGTCGTGATGGTGACGGGACACTGAAGGGTTCGTGCCGCTCGTACAACGGCTACGACCTTTTTAAATTAATGGAGAAAGCATCGGACGCTTTTATAGAATTTGGCGGGCATGCGGGCGCTGGCGGGTTTTCGGCGACTCTTGAAAGTATCTCAACACTTGAAGAGAGGCTTTCCAAGGCGCTTGCGGAGATCGACGGAGATGGTAGTGCAGATGAGGAGAAAACAAGCTTCACCATCACTCTTGCCGATGTGAGCGACGGGTTGTGGAAGATGGTTTCTCAGTTTGCACCCTTTGGCGTAGGCAACAATAAGCCAGTCTTTAAGATAGTGAACGCCCCTATTAGGTCAGTCAAACAGTTTGGCAAAGAGGGGAACCACCTGGAGATAACCCTAGGCAATGGCGTGAAGGCGATCTCTTTCTTCTCTTCTCCCGAAAGTTATAAGCTGAAAGCCGGCAGTTCCTCCTGCGATCTTCACGCACATCTGGAAAAATCATATTTTAGGAACCGCCCTGAGTTGCGTTTGCGTATTGTAGGTATCTCTAGTTGACATTTCAAGATTTTAAATATATTACTTTAGAAGGAGGAAGTTTGCCTAAGAATATAAACCGCTACCGTATGGGTGTTGTGGTATGCGGCTTCCTGTTTATGGTTTCGCTAGCCGCAACCCTTGCTGATCAGGAAGGCGCATCTTTCTGGCTCATTTTCGTAGTGATCTTTGCTTTCGCAGCCATGTTACTTCAGGGGGCGGATGTATCCAAGAACTGAACAGCCGTCTCTCAGGAGCGGCTGTTTTTGCTACAATAATACCAATGATCACTATTTATATAGACGGCTCTTCAAGAGGAAATCCTGGTCCAGGTGGCTGGGCAGGAATTGTGGTGACCGAGGAGAGGGTCGTAGAGCTTGGGGGAAGGGAAGACCACACGACCAATAACCGCATGGAGCTTATGGGAGCAATTAAATCCATTGAATTTTCAATTTCTAATTTTCAATTTTCAAAAATTCAAATAAATACCGATTCTGAATATGTAATGAAAGGGATCACTCTCTGGATTCATAACTGGATAAAGAAAGGTTGGAAGACCGCCGCCAAGAAGCCTGTGCTAAACCAGGACTTATGGCAAGAACTCTGGAATTTGTGCGAAGGAAAGAATATAGAGTGGAAGTATGTAGCCGGGCATTCTGGACATGCAGCTAATGAACGCTGTGATGAGATTGCTACTAGCTTTGCAGACAATATAAATATTGACTTATATGAGGGACCGCGCCATTTTTATCGTCATTTTTAGTTTTGCCTTTGGCGTTCTCGTCTCGTCACTGATTTTTGTTTCTCCTATTATTTCTGTTTTTCTTATTGTCGTTGCTCTGGCAATCTTGGCAGGGGAGAAACTTCATCAAAATAAGATTTCCTGGGAAGTTTTGTTTATCTTTTTGGCACTCATCTTCTTTTCGTTTGGATCGTTACGTTACGCAGTCAAAGATTTCTACGAATCCACCACTCCTTCGCTGGAAGGAGTGGTGGTGAGTGAGCCAGAGCAAAGAGATAATGCGACGAGATTTGTTTTTCTTTCTGACAACAGAGAGAAGGTGTTGGTGAGCACGGATATTTATGCAGAAGTTGAGTATGGAGACAAAGTTATTTTAAACGGAGCTTTCAAACGTCCAGGCATTATTGAAAATGAGGATAGTGGGCGCAATTTTGATTACGCTGCATATCTTGCCAAAGATGATATCTATCACACTATGAGCTTCGCCGAGGTTGAAATAGTAGGGAAGGGAGAAGGTAATCCGATAAAGCACACTTTGTTTAAGGTTAAAAGAAGCTTGGTGAGTAGGATGAAAGAAGTTTTTGCAGAGCCGAATGCATCGCTTCTAGCCGGGCTTGTGGTCTCTGGTAGGGATGCTATGCCACAGAATATCCTAGAAGAATTCAGACGGGCGGGTATCATCCATATCGTGGTGTTATCTGGCTACAATGTCACTATCATTGCTGATTTTTTGCGGAAGTTTTTTGAAAAAGTGTTCCTTGCTACACGTTTCGCCGCTGTCCCGGCGCTCGCCTCTGGGGCATCAATCGCCGGCATCATCCTTTTTGTACTTATGACTGGTGCAGAAGCGACAGTGGTGCGTGCCTCTATTATGGTGCTCACAGTGATAGTAGCGAAGATGCTTGGGAGAGAGTATTCCGCGCCGCGTGCCCTCCTTTTGGCTGGCTTCATTATGCTTTTAGAGAATCCCAAAATACTTGCCTTTGACCCCTCTTTCCAACTTTCTTTCCTGGCAACACTTGCTCTTATATACGTAGTGCCGATAATCGAGAAGTTTCTCTATTGGATAACTGACTGGTGGAATTTCCGCGGCATAGTTGCCACCACACTTGGTACACAGCTCACCGTTTTGCCGCTTTTGGTGTATTCCATCGGCGACCTCTCTCTTGTTTCACTACCTGCTAATGTTCTAGTCCTCCTTATCATTCCTTACGTCATGCTACTAGGGTTTATAGCGGCACTTCTCTCATACATTGGTTTTATCATCGCTCTACCATTCGCTTACCCAGCGCACATTCTTTTAGTTTGGATACTCGGAGTCTCAAACTTCTTCGGCAATATGAGTTTTGCCTCGATTGTTGTGCCGAATGTTTCTATTGTTGTAGTTTTAGTACTCTACGCACTATTAGTTATTTTCGTGAAGCGCTGGAAAAGTTCTCTTCACAAGAGTTCCAATTAAGGTTTTCGAAAAAGTCTTCGATATATTGCTTCTTGCCGCTTGGTTGGTAGTCGACTACGTAGGAATGCTCCCACATGTCGAGAGTAAGAATTGGGGAAAGCCCTGTGAGGTGTCCCAAGTGTTGTTCATCTACCCAGGTATTTATAAGTTTCTCATTTTCTTTATCGTAATAAAGCATAGCCCAGCCGACGCCTCGTGTGGTAGCCAGAGTTTTAAAGCGGGAGAGCCATCTTTCGAACGTGCCCCATTCTTCTTCAATCGCTTTTTTCAAATCACTTCCTTTTTTTAAATTACTCTGACCCTTCTCAAGGTGTGCGAAGTAGTATTCATGATTCCTCATACCGTCGAATTCGAAGCCTAGACGTCTCTGGATCTCGCCCAATGCATAAGCGTGCTCCTCGCCAGCTCCGACCAAAGGGCTGGAGTCTTCTGAATACTCGTCAATCTTCGCGAGTATAAGGTTCGCGTTTTTAACATAACCAGCATAAAGCTTGAGGTGCTCCTCAATAGACTTGGTCGAAAGACCTTTAAGTTTTGGTATATTAAATTTCTTTTCTTCGAATTGTTTAGCCATAATACGAATTATAACGAATTTGATCGAATGATACAAATAGTCCCCATTCGCATGTGCCTATTTGTAAGGCTATTCGCATACAATATGACGATGGAAGAGATGCAACCCTTCAAAAATAGGTGGAGAGAAGCGCTCGTCGCGTCTCTTATTGTTGCGAACCTGTTTGTCTGGCTCGCAGTCTCACTTAGAGAAGAGAGAAAGGAGCTTAGAGTTTATTTTATAGATGTTGGACAAGGTGATGCTATCTTGATTGAGTCTCCCACTAGAGGCAGGGTGCTCATAGACGGTGGTAGGAACAGGCAAGTTGTCTCGGAGCTTGGCCGGATTCTACCCTTTGGCGACAAAAGGATAGACGTAGTCATTGCTACCCATCCGGACGCAGACCACATCGGCGGTCTTCCGGAGGTTGTCAGGCGATACAAAGTAGGCATATTCGTGGAGCCGGGAGTAAGGGCGGAAAGTAGTCTAGATGAAGAACTTGATGCAAGGCTTAGAGAAAAAAATATTTCCCAAGTACTAGCTAGCCGGGGGCAAGTCATCAACTTTGGCGATGGAGCAACTCTCACCATTCTTTTCCCAGACCGAGATGTTTCCGAATGGGATACAAATGATGCATCTATCGTCGCACGACTGGACTATGGAGAATCGCCATTCCTTTTTACTGGTGATGCGGGCATTCAGACAGAGAACATTCTAATGAGCATCGGGAGAGAAGTCCTGGACACGGATATTTTGAAAGCCGGGCATCACGGTTCTCGTACTTCGACCTCGCTTACTTTCGCAGAAGTTGTTACTCCTGAATACACGATTATTTCCGCTGGAAAAGGTAACTCGTACGGTCATCCACACAAAGAGGTTTTGAGTATTTTAGAAAGAGTCGGTTCACAAATAAAAAACACCGCCCTAAGCGGCACAATTATATTCGAAACAGATGGAGAAATTTTAAGATTGAAGTAACTTGCTAGGCAAGACCTAGAAATTACTTCTTTTCCAAAAAAGTAAAAACATCTCCGTAAGTTTTTAGACCTTTCTTCTCAGCGATTTTGCCGATAATAAGTTCTGCTTTGGCACGGTATGTGACCTGTCCTTTGAATGATTCTCGCACCTCGTCTTCTGTCTTTTTTACTTTATCCAAATATTCTTCCCATTTGATCCCAGCTTTGTCTACATCTTGTTTGAAATGTTCCATCATGTGTGCAGATTCTGAGTCAATAAATCTTTTTGGTAATTCTAATTTAGTTTCTTTCACCAGCGCTTCAAGGATTGCCGCCTGTTTTTTGTCGGCTTCAGTTTCTTTTACCTCACTCGCGATCTTTTTATAATCCGGCAGAGCAAATTCAGGAACGGTTGCGACTGTAATCTGAAATTCGAGAGGAATACCGGGCGCAAGTTTGGTTATCTTTATCTCTGGACGCGTGATGGGCTTGAGTTCAGACTCCTTTAAAATATTTCCGTACTCGCGGCCAAGTGCGACTTCCGCTGTTTCCTCGAGCACTGCTCCAGCGCCTACAGTTTTTACTAAAATGTCTTCCGGCACCATACCTTTACGGAAACCCGGGAGGTCTAAGTGCGCGTTAAGATGCTTAAGAGCATCCTTTCGGCATTTAGTTAAAAAGTCGAGAGAGATTTCTCCCAAAATCTGAGCTTCTGAATCCGGAAGTTTTTCTACCTTTTCTATTTTAAAGTTTTTCTCCTGTGTCACTCGATCTTATGTAGTATTAAATAATTCCAGCTTTTTTGAGAACGCTGTGAGCGCCGTGCTTGGAGATAGTCTTCCATGCCCTGGTAGAGAGAGTGAGAGTAAGAGTCTTTTTGAGCTCTGGCACATAAATGCGCTTTTTTTGGAGATTGGGGTACTTCCTGACCATCCCTGTTGGGTTGAATTTGGTAGCACGAGTCCGGTTGGAGTAACCTCCACCCATAATTGAACCCTTTTTGAGTACTGGACAGACCTTGGCCATAGGGCAATACCTTAACATACCTGTTATAATTCGTCTATGGAATTTGCTTTTCAGATAGCCATTCTGATCATGTCGGTGGTTATACATGAGATCTCTCACGGCTATGCTGCAAGTTATTTGGGCGACGAAACTGCCCGCTGGGAGGGGAGACTGACCTTAAACCCCATTAAACACCTTGATTTCGTAGGATCTATTGTGGTGCCCTTCCTCGCCTACTCTATGGGGGGCTTCATTTTCGGCTGGGCTAAGCCTGTGCCTTATAACCCATACAACTTAAGACCAGGACGCTGGTCTGAGGCTATCGTTGCAGGGGTAGGGCCTCTCTCCAATATAAGCATTGCCCTTATTTTCGGCCTTATTTTGCGTGCGACCATGGCAACTGGCTGGGCCGGCCCAGCATTTGTAGAGATTACGGCTATCATCGTCTTTATAAACATAATCTTAGCCATATTTAACCTCGTTCCTATACCCCCACTCGATGGTTCAAAGCTCCTCTTTGCCCTTTTCCCCAACAAACTGTTCCAAATAAGGCAGTTTTTCGAGAAATATGGCCTTATTCTTGTACTTTTCTTCATTTTCTTCTTCTGGAGATTCCTCCTGCCAGTGGTGGTGCTAATCTTTGAATTGATTACAGGCTTGACATTTTGAGATAATGAGTGATATAATGAAGGATGGAGGCTACATGCTGACGATTTTTGTACCGACTCCCAGCACCAAGCTGGTGAAGACTCTCTGGGCTTTTGTCGGGTTCTGCTTCTCACTCTGGGTTGCGACCCGATTCTTGATCTAGGAGTCATGACCCCGTTACCTTCATTGGTGCGGGGTCATTGCATTTTATACAGCCATTTAGTACAGTATTGTTCTCCTTAACGGAGCATTTTTTAAATGTCTACGATTAATCAACTCATCAAAAAGAAGCGAAAGAAGCTTAAGCGCAAGCCTAAGTCTATTGCTTTGACGCGCGCCTTTAATACATTGAAGAACCGTCCGGTCTTTTCTTATGCTCCGTTCAAGCGTGGTGTAGCTACAAAGGTTACTACCAAAACTCCAAAGAAGCCTAACTCAGCTATCCGTAAGATCGCCCGCGTACGTCTGACCAACGGCATGGAAGTGACAGCCTATATCCCAGGCATCGGCCACAACCTCCAGGAACACTCTGTGGTTCTTCTCCGAGGTGGCCGTGTGAAAGACGTCGGCCTTCGTTACTCAGTAGTGCGTGGTGTGCTTGATGCGACCGGGGTAGAGAGCCGACGCCAGACTAGAAGCCAGTATGGGGCTAAGAAGCCAAAGGCGAAATAACCGACAACCAACGACTAACAACCGACAATAATTTCATGCGACGCAAACTCAAAACAAAACCAAAGATCCAACCCGATTATCTCTACGAATCAGAGAAGATTACAAAATTCATAAATTACGTTATGGAAGAAGGTAAGAAAAATACCGCTAGGAAGGTTGTTTATAGCGCTCTTGATATGATTAAGGAAAAGACCAAGAACGAGAACCCATTAGAAGTTTTCGAAGTCGCCCTCAAGAATACTGGTCCTACTATGGAAGTTCGTTCTCGCCGAGTTGGAGGTGCTAACTACCAGGTCCCTCGTGAAGTTCGTCCTGAACGACGCATATTCCTTTCTATGATGTGGATTATAGACGCCGCTCGCGCCAAGAAGGGCAAGCCTATGCACGAGAAACTCGCGGAAGAGATTATTGCTGCTTCTAATAACGAAGGTGACGCAGTACGAAAGCGTGAGAACACTCACAAGATGGCCGAATCCAACAAAGCCTTCGCCCACTTCGCTTGGTAATTTCGCGAAGCGAAATTACCCTGAGCTTGTCGAAGGGTAGGATTTATAAATCAAAAAAGCCTTATAGGGCTCTTTTTGATTTGACTTAGTTAATTTAGAAGAGCAATGTAGGGGTAACGTCGTTTAAGTACTTTTCAGCAGGCAAGCGGGTTGCCGACGTTACCGCGGGTCCTGCAAAGAGGTAGTACAGTGAAAAGAGTGCATGTTCTTTCCAGCACCGAATATCCTCCGGCTAGGAAGCTGGCATTAAGCCTCATTAGCCAGTTCCATCATGAGTCCGTATACTCCACTTATCTCGAGGTGAACAAGGTCTTGTACATTTTTGAGACCACTAACAAGAACATTCACCTCCAGCTTGGGAAGCTGGAGAACGTGACACGTCGTGAGCTGGCGGAATTCCTGCGCGCGGAAATCGGTGAAGTGAAGCGGGATGTCCTCATCTTTCAGGATGAGGAGAAGAAAAATGGATTTCTTGTAACTTTGGCTGCCAACAGCAACGATGAGTACGTCAGGTTCACTCTTTCACCCGCGAACTAACCTTTTGTCAGTACAAGCCCGGCGCGTTACGCGCGCCGGGCTTTCGTTTGCTCGAATTTACAGTCTTGATTTCAGTGTTGACTTTTAGCTGATAAATCGTATTTTTGAGCTTGGTGGCTGTGGCCAAGCAAGACAAAAACACAGTATTTGGACCAGGAGGTCCCATGTTCATTACACTTTCATGGCCGATGGCAGTAGATCCGCATGACTTCCTCGACAGGATTCTCGTAGAGAATGAGGTGGCAAAAGAGATTTCGGAGTCCACAGGCCTCACCCCGTGGGTGGGGGAGGTTTTCCCGGAGCTCAAAGATCAGTACGTGATCGCGCTAAAAGCTGAAGGCCTTTGCGCGCCAACTACTCTCTATTGGATGGTCTCTGGACCTTTTTGGCAGAAGGTGGAAGATGCGGTGCAGGTGATGCGAAGCCTTGGTATTGACCCTGCGG
>JANLIM010000052.1 GCA_024654145.1 Candidatus Zambryskiibacteriota bacterium
TGTCAAAGTTGGTGGAGATGCCGGGGATCGGTCACGAGTTACTAAGCTTGGTCTCTTTTCCTATGCGATACATCTCAATTAGTTTTTCTTTTTTATCTCTACGCCATTTTTTGATTTGAATTTCTCGCTTCCTTGCATCTGCTAAATTTTTGTACTCTTCAAGAAACACAATTTTAAATTTTGAGTCTCGTTTTGTAAATAAAGCTCCACGTTTCTCGTTATGGTACTCCAGGCGTTTTTCTGGGTTGTCTGTAACTCCAACATACAGGTCGTCATATGAATTTCTGATCATGTAAACTGAATACATTCTTATATAATACCAGCCCGTTCGACTCACTGCGTTCGCTCAGGGCACTCGCCTCTAATAAAAGCACCCTGATTAGGGTGCTTTTATTATCTCTCGTGGTGGCTTGCCACGAGCGAGTTCGCCTATCAGCGAACGAGTCGAGTGGAGATGGGCGGAATCGAACCGCCGTGCAAGTAGAGATCGGAAGGAGGTCTACGCGGAGTAGTCCCGCTTCTTTATTCGAAATTTAGGTTAAGAGCGGGATGAAAGCTCCTAAATTTCTATCCTCTTTGATTTCACACTACCTCAAGGAGAGGGTAGTGATGAGTCCTGAATGATTACACGAGTCTACAAGCACAGGCACTCTTGTAGGTCATGTCGCTAGGCTAGAGTATTAAGCTCGAACGTAGGCGAAAGCAAAGTCGTTCGCAGTAAAATACGGCGAAACAATTGACTTTACTCGTGAGACTGTTGAGTCTGCACTTGAGTTTGAAGCGGATTTAAGAGTCACTTCGGCTCTCCCGCGCGTCAATCCGATGAATCTGCCTGTCTAGGCCGATCATCCCCCTATTTAAATTACAATGTTCTCTTGAGATCTCTCTCCGTATCCCGCTTCTTGATCGCCTGGCGTTTGTCGAACTGCCTCTTGCCGCGAGCTATAGCGATGTCCACCTTGAGAAATCTACCTTTATTATACACCGAAATAGGCACAATTGTCAATCCTTTTGTACCCTCAGCGTCCCGCAGTTCCTCTACTTCATCCTTTACTAAGAGAAGCTTTCGGGCTCTTAGAGCGTCATACTCTACAGGAGCATTTTTAGGCTGGTAAGGAGCGATGTCTGCTCCCACAAGAAAAGCTTCACCGCCCAGTACGGCTACAAACGATCCGCGCAAATTTATCTTACCCTCGCGGACGGCTTTTACTTCAAGACCGAGAAGCTCGATCCCTGCCGAGAACTTCTTCAATATCTCGTAGTCGAAGAGGGCTTTCCTGTTGTCTGCCAATGTCATAATAAGTGAATAATAGCAAAATCGAAGAGTTATATATATAATTCGATAAATGAAAGACCAGCTCAAAAAGACAAGGAAAGTAATCACCCGCCCTCCCAAGAAGAAGGCGCCTCATGGCCGCGGACCTTTGGCACAGGGATTGATGGCTCTAGTTATCTTTCTTCTCCTAGTTACTGCATACTCGCTCATTACCGGTTCGGAGAAGGTGGAGGAAATTTCGCTTTCAACATTGGCTCAGGAGATTACAGCAGGCAGTATCGCCGGTATTACAGTAGATGGTGATGAGCTTGAGATTACCTACAAAGATGGGCAGAAGCGTCTTTCCAAAAAAGAGGCAGGTACGGCGCTCACTACCACACTCACCAACTACGCAGTACCTGTCGAGCAACTTTCTTTGGTTGATATAGAAGTGAAGAATGAGCAAGGTGCTTTCTACTGGATTGCTTCGTTTGCACCTATCATCCTACCGATCCTTTTTATAGTTTTTTTCCTTTGGTTTCTTTCTCGACAGGTCAAAGGCGCGGGTATGCAAGCCTTTTCCTTCGGACAATCCAAAGCTCGTCTCACAGCTCCCAATGATAAAAGTCGCGTGACTTTCAAGGATGTGGCGGGAGCCAGGGAAGCTAAAGAGGAGCTTAAGGAAATCGTAGACTTCTTAAAGAATCCTAAAAAGTTCTTGGACATAGGTGCACGTATCCCTAAAGGTATCCTGCTTATGGGCGCTCCCGGTACGGGAAAAACCTTGCTTGCTCGCGCTGTAGCGGGGGAGGCCGGAGTATCTTTCTTCTCGATCTCCGGTTCTGAGTTCGTAGAAATGTTCGTGGGTGTGGGAGCATCGAGGGTGAGAGACCTCTTCGATCTTGCAAAGAAAGCGGCTCCGGCTATTATCTTCGTCGACGAGATCGATGCTGTTGGTCGAGTACGAGGCACAGGTGTCGGTGGAGGCAATGACGAGCGCGAACAGACACTTAACCAGATTCTGGTCGAGATGGATGGCTTCGAGCCGAATGAGAAGGTGATCGTTATGGCTGCCACCAACAGACCGGATGTGCTCGACCCCGCTCTCCTGCGGCCCGGCCGCTTTGATAGGCGTGTGACTCTTGACCTACCGGACAGGAAAGATCGCGAAGAGATTCTCACCATTCATGCGAGAAAGAAGCCTTTTGCTGAGGATGTAAATCTACCTCTTATTGCTGAGCGTACCCCAGGTTTCTCCGGAGCAGACTTATACTCACTTATGAACGAGGGCGCTATTCTTGCCGCTCGTGAGAATCGTACTAAAATTTCTCAATTCGACCTCATTCGCTCTATCGAGAAGGTGATGCTCGGGCCAGAGCGCAGGAGTCATATCCTCTCCAGGAAGGAGAAGGAACTTACCGCTTACCACGAAGCTGGCCATGCTGTGGTCGCTTCCGTCTTGCCATATGCCGACCCAGTGCACAAGATTTCTATTATTTCCCGTGGACGGGTAATGGGCTTTGTGATGAAACTACCTCTTGAAGACAAGAAGCTTCAGAGTAAAAAGGAATTTCTCGACGACATCGCAGTAGCTCTCGGTGGATACGTGGTGGAGAAATTAATTTATAACGATTTGACGACCGGACCATCCAATGATCTCCAGGTCTCGACCGCCTTAGCACGTGACATGGTTACCAAGTATGGTATGAGCGATAAGATGGGCCCCATAGCGCTTGAAAGTGCCGGTGGTAAACCTCTGTTTGGTATGGGAGTGGGGGACAAAGATTACTCCGAGAGAGTGAGCGCCGAGATTGACGCGGAGGTCTCTATTATTATGAATGAGGCGATGAAGAAGGTTGAGAAGATCATCAAAGATCACCGCAAGGCACTCGACGCCATTGCTACCAAACTTATGGAGGTAGAGACTATCGAGCAAAAAGAATTTGAGCAGATTTTGGTCGCTCACAGCATCGTACCCAAGAAGAAAAAGGATATAGAACACCAGCCGTAGATAGACAAAGAAAAAACCATCAGAAGATGGTTTTTTCTTACTACTTCAGGCAGCGAGGGAATGTGGGAGCTTGCTCACACATAGCCCGAGCGAACCTGAAGCAAGCCCATAGGGCTTACATTGCGCCCTGGGCGTTGCAGCTGCGGCACATACCCTTGTGGGTGAAGAGCTCATAGAGAGCTGAAAGACCGACTAGGATGTACACCACCATCATAAGGCCGGCTGGAAGGTAGTTACCAAGTCCAAAGCCAAACGCTTCGAGAAGCCAGTTCAAACCTCCAATGATGAGGAGAACCCAAGCAATTTTGTGAATCATAATTTTTTTTAACTTATAAGGTTGTCGCTCATTCGACG
>JANLIM010000065.1 GCA_024654145.1 Candidatus Zambryskiibacteriota bacterium
ATAATAAGCACAAAAGGATCGACAGGCCGCCTTACTCGGGTGGCCCTGGCATGGTTATCCAAGCTGAGCCTGTTATCCGCGCCATTGAGTCTGCATTAAAGCTAGCAGCTAGAAGCAAGAAGCTAAAAGCTACTAAAATAATATTCCTGTCGCCTGGTGGGAAGCAGTTTACCAACGAATATGCAGCAAAGACCTCAAAGAAGTTTAAGCACATAGTAATAGTCTGCGGGCGTTACGAGGGTATAGATGCTCGGATCAAAAAGGTTTTCAAGATGGAAGATGTTTCTGTCGGGCCATTCGTTCTTACAGGCGGTGAGCTTCCAGCCATGATGATGATAGATGTTATGGCTAGGCAAGTAGAGGGAGTGCTCGGCAATTTTGATTCAATAGAGGAGAAGAGAGTTTCTTCAACAGAAGTCTATACCCGTCCCGAAGTTTTTAAATACCCCCTTCGACCAGCAGAGGGCAAGAAGGCAAAATATTATCGAGTACCTAAGATCCTTCTTTCAGGCCATAGAGCCAAAATAGAGGAGTGGAAGAAGAAAAAGGGCTCAAAATAAGGCTGAGCAAAGCCTTGACAAATTAGATATAAGTGTGCTATACTTAAAACAGATAGCCATTTCGGCTGTCGGGGAGGAACCCATGACATGGAACAGCCACTGCTTCACAGGCAGTGAAATCGAAGAAGAAGTCGTGGGTCGGTGCATGTTGAAGTGGAACGGTAAACACGTTCCATATCAGCAGAGCATGCGGAGTGTCATGGCTAACCAGCCATGGGACCCGAGCGACCCCGAGCCGAAATTTGCGAACGACCTACACGCAAGTGTGGCGCTCGCACTGAAGCTCGACGACTGGTCTCGTCTGAAGCTCTACACCGCGGTCGGTAGTCCTCTGGACTATTACCACGGTGTCGATTGCTTCTTCGAGTTCGAGGGATTGATTGTCACTATCGATGTGACGGTTAATCCCAACAAACTCGAGTACAAAGCTGATCTGGTTCTGAACGTTTCGGACCTGGAAACAGCTTTGATCGTCGGGCCGCCGGCGATCGCGCAACTAATGGCGGGAGGAGCAAGATGAACTACTTCTCCCGCTGTCGGAAGTGCAGAAAAGTGAGACGCATCACAAAGGGTACCCTTATGATGCATCTCACCGAACAGCTCCGGGACGAGCTGGTCAGAAAGATCCGGGCTCCGGGCAATCCAATTGTCCAGGCCACCATCGAATACGAGGGTGGCTGCCCCGATTGCAAAGGAGTTCGAGGTGAGACGAGTATCAAACTGATAGTCGGCCGTAGAAAGCCGACCAAGCACTAACAGGGCCGGGGTTGCGCAAGCGACTTCGGCTCTTTTCTTTAAGAAAAAAATGCGCTTGTGTTCTTATTTGCTTACTAATTAAATTTAATATAGTCTTTCTCAAGACTAAGGTGAGGTTTGGTATGTTGAGGTGGGGTCGGATGTGTTCAGGTCAGGTTTGGTTTGGTGAGGTATGGATTTTCTTCATCCATAAAATTCTTAGTCATTTGGATGGGGTGAGGTGTGGGGAGCTGGGGTCTGGTAAGGTACGTTATTGTAAGGTGAGGTATGGTTTGGCTTTCCGCACTTATAACATTAAGTTCTTCTGGTGCGGTGAGGTCGGGTTAAGTGAGGTGGGATCTGGTGCGCTCTGATGTGGCGGGGTACGGTATGGTACGGCACGTGGTCAATAAGACACGTGCTTTTTCTTTTGTAAATAACTACTTGACACACTATCTAACATGTGCTAAGCTAGAAAAAGGCAAATTTCTTGCCACATATGGTTAGGAGTAACCAATGGCCAAGTTAGGTCCGTACACCGTCCGCGTCGTCGTCGAAGGAACTGGCCGGGGTTTGCTGATGCACAAGTTCTCAACGGGTGCGTCGGCAGAGCTCGAGCAGGAAGTCAAGAAGACCAAACGTGCCACCGGTACGCCAACGGAGGAGGCCGAACAGGCCGCCTACCGGCTCGCGTCGGGCAATGACCACCTCGGTCAGCTGATGCTGCCCGCCGAGCACTTCCTGGGCGCCATCACCAACGCCGGCTCCGGACTGCAAGTTCGCGGCAAGGGCAAGGCGACGTACAAGAAGCTCTTCAAGGGTGGCCTCGACATCAAGCCGGACTACATCGGCCTGACGAGCACTGCCGGCGAGAAGCTCGAGAGTTACGCCGTCGACTCGCGCCCGGTGAAGATCAAGGCGACCCAGGGACGCGTCATGCGTCACCGGCCGTACCTCACGGACTGGCGCGCGGAGTTCGACGTCATGGTGAACAACGATGGAATTCCCGTCGAGGTTCTCCAGGCCGCCATTGCCGAAGCCGGGCAGTCGCAGTGCGTCGGCGACTACCGGCCGCGCTACGGCACGTTTCGCATCGTCAAGTGCGAGCGCGTTGACGGAGACGAGTAACTTCGTCTTTTCAGCAACACAGGGGGGTGGCTTCGGTCACCCCCCTTCATTTATGGTTTGGTGAGGTTTGGTGGGGTCGGGTTTGATTGGTTCGGGTTGGGTACGGTGCGATTAGGTTCGGTGCGGTTCGGTATGGTAGGGATCCTAGCCATCATAAAGTTTAAAACCTTTATGGTGTGGTATGGTTTGGTCTGGTCAGGTGTCGTCTGGTATGGTGGGGTGCGGTAAGGTTTGGTAGGGCACTTGCCATCATAAAAATTTAAAAGTTTTTAGGGTGGGGTCTGGTGTTGTACGGTGTGGTGCGTTTTGGTCCGGTAAGGTTTGGTAGGGTAAGGCTGTTCTTACTGGGGCGTCACGTAATCTGTGGCGCCCTTTTCTGTGGATAAGTACTTGACACTTCTTACGTCTTTATATAGGATAAGCCCCACTTCGACACGATTGTGTTACGGCTGAAACGAAGTAAGTTTTGGGCTAAGCTACTCGTTTCCGATCTCAATTTAAAAATTAACCACATTAAGAAGCGCGAAGACAGCTCGTGCTTCAAATTTTTTGCTTATGGATACATCCGCCGCGAAGAAGACAGATTCTAAGGAAAGGGTAAAGAAGTATTTCGGACGCTTCCGAAAAGATCTCTCCCAGACACCGAACCTCGTAGTCTCCCAAGTTGATTCGTTTAAGTGGCTTATTGAAAAAGGGTTGAAGGAAGTATTTGATGAATTTACATCGATTAAAGATTTTTCCGAAAGGAAGTTCCAACTTGACTTTGTCAGTTTCGAACTTGCGGAACCAAAAATAGACGAGTACACAGCAAAAGAAAGGAAACTCTCATATGAGGCGCCTCTTAAAGTGCGTGTTAAGTTGAAGAACCTCGTCATGGGTACAGAGAAAGAGCAGGAGATTTTCATGGCCGACATGCCTCTCATGACAGGGCACGGCACTTTCGTGATCTCGGGCATCGAGCGCGTCGTTGTTCCACAGCTCGCCCGTTCGACCGGAGTTTCCTTTACTGCTCAGGAAGTGAAGGGCAAGAGAACCTTTGGAGCCAAGATTATTCCCGGCCGCGGCGCCTGGATTGAGCTTGAGACTGATGCAGACGGCACTATCTATGTCCGTATTGATAGGAAGAGAAAGTTCCCTGTAACCACGCTTTTGCGTGCTTTTGGTGTTGCAACAAATGAAAAGATTCTTGCTCTCTTTGAAGGAGTGCCTGAAGCTAAGCACTTCATAGAGAAGACTCTTGCAAAGGATCACACCACTACGATTGATGAAGCTGCTATCGAGATCCACCGCCGCCTCCGCGACGGCGACCTTGCTGCTGCTGAGAACGCACGTGAGTTCGTTCAGTCTATCTTCAATAAAGAGCGCTATGACCTTTCGAGAGTGGGTCGCTTCCGTTTTAACAACCGTTTCGGAGGCAAGGATAGTACAAAGGAAATCGACAGACGTACTCTTTCTCTAGCAGACATGGTTACAATCCTTTCCCATGTTGTGGAGCTTAATGTCACTCCTAACTCTATGCCAGATGACATCGACCACCTGGCTTCCCGTCGTGTCCGTTTCGTCGGCGAACTTTTCCAACAGAAGATCCGCGTCGGTATGGCCCAAATCAAGAGGAATATCCAGAATAGGATGTCGACTATCGACACTGATGTGACTTTGCCTGTGCAGTTCATTTCTCCCAAGCCTCTTCAGGCCAGAATGAAGGAGTTCTTCACCACCAACCAGCTCTCGCAGTTCATGCAGCAGATCAACGCTCTTGAAGAGCTTGAGCACCTTCGCACCGTTTCTGCCCTTGGTCCAGGCGGACTTAACCGCGCTCGCGCTGGCTACGAGGTACGCGACGTGCACCCATCGCATTACGGTAGACTTTGCCCAATCCAAACTCCAGAAGGTCCGAACATTGGTCTCATACTTCGTCTCGCATCTCACGCTAGAGTCAATGACTTCGGTATGATTGAGACGCCATATGCGGTAGTGAAGGACGGCAAGATTACCAATGAAGTGAAGTATTTAAACGCACTTGAAGAAGAGAATTTCTACATTGCTCACGCCGCTACTCCAGTAGAAAACGATAAGATTACAGTAGATATGGTGGAAGTCAGGCACAAAGGCACCCCTATGACAACTCCTCGAAATAATGTCCACTACATAGATGTGGCTACCAACCAAGCCTTCTCTATCGCTACTTCTATGATTCCGTTCCTAAACCATGACGATGCTAACCGCGCGCTCATGGGTTCAAACATGCAGAAACAAGCCACTCCTTGTATCTTGCCCGAAGCACCCCTTGTAGCGACAGGTGTTGAGGAAGTAGCTATACGTGACACAGGCCGAGTAATATTCTCTCCTATAGAAGGCACTGTTACTCAAGTGGATGCAAAAGTTGTCAGTGTTAAAGACTCCAAGGGCAAGGAACACAAGTTCCCACTTGTAAACTTCTCTATGACGAATGGCTTTACCGCGTTTCATCAACGTCCTTCCGTAGAACTTGGACAAAAGGTTAAGAAGGGGACAGTGCTCGCAGACACCTCTTCTTCTGCAGGCGGACAGATGGCCGTAGGGCAGAATGTCCTTGTCGCCTTCATGAGCTGGTCCGGAGCAAACTACGAAGACGCTATTATTATTTCTGAAAGATTGGTGGAGAAAAGTAAGTTTACTTCCGTCCACATCGAAGAGTTCACTATTAACGTTCGTGACACCAAGCTCGGGCCTGAGATGACAACCTGCGACATACCGAATGTCGGCGAATCAAAGCTAAAAAACCTTGCGGAAGACGGCATTATTCGTGTCGGAGCCGAGGTGCGCTCGGGGGACATTCTTGTCGGCAAAATTACTCCTAAGGGCGAGTCCCAACTTACTCCAGAAGAGCGCCTTTTGAGGTCACTTTTCGGTGAGAAAGCTCGAGATGTCAAAGATACATCCAAGAGAATGGAAGGAGGTAAGCGTGGACGTGTTATCTCTGTCCAGGTTTTCTCTCGAGAAAAGGGCGACAAGTTAGATTCAGGAATCTTAAAGCAAATACACATTCAGGTAGCACAACTCCGAAATGTCTCAGTCGGAGACAAGCTTGCTGGACGACACGGAAACAAAGGTGTTATTTCAAGAATTCTCCCAGTGGAAGATATGCCATACATGGCAGATGGTACGCCTATCGATGTGATTCTTACACCACTCGGCGTGCCTTCGCGTATGAACCTTGGACAAATTCTTGAAATGCACCTCGGTATGGCCGCCAATACTTTAAATTACCAGGCCATCGTCCCTCCATTTACTGGCGCAACTGAAGCAGAAATAAAAGAAGAACTTGTTAAAGCGGGCATTGCGGAATCCGGTAAGGTTAAACTCTTTGATGGGCGCACGGGAGAAGCCTTTGATCAGGATGTGGCTATCGGTTACATGTATGTGATGAAGCTTCACCACATGGTGGAGGATAAGATTCACATGCGTTCTATCGGCCCATACTCTCTTATTACTCAACAGCCACTCGGAGGTAAGGCTCAAAACGGTGGCCAACGCTTTGGAGAGATGGAAGTGTGGGCTCTCCTCGGACACGGGGCAGGGTATACTCTCCGTGAGATGCTCACTATTAAGTCTGACGATATTCTCGGACGCTCAGCCGCCTTTGACGCTATCGTCAAGGGAGAGAAAATCCCTGAACCGAATCTACCAGCATCATTTAACGTGCTTATGAACAATCTCCGCGGACTCTCGCTTGATGTAGAGCTTCAAAAAAGAGATAGGAAAGATGATATAGGTCCAGCAACTGACAAATAAGAAATAATTATCACCAATATGACAAACTACAAAACAATTCCAGCTGAAACCAATCACTTCGATTCCATCTCGATTAAGCTTGCTTCGCCTGAACGCATCAAAGACTGGTCATACGGAGAGGTAACTAAACCTGAGACAATCAACTACCGAACGCAGAGGAGCGAGAGGAACGGTCTCTTCGACGAGAAAATTTTCGGCCCAGACAAGGATTTCGAATGTTATTGTGGAAAATACCGAGGTATTCGCTACAAAGGTATTGTCTGTGAGAAGTGTGGTGTGGAAATCACTCGCTCTATTGTCCGCCGAGAACGTATGGGCCACATCGAACTTGCAAGTCCAGTTTCTCATATCTGGTTCCTGAAAAACGTACCTTCGAGAATCTCTCTTGTCATGGGTATACCTGTTTCTGACTTGGAGAAGGTTATTTACTTTGCGGGTTACATCGTTACTTCAGTATCTGAAGAGGAAAAGAGCCGTGTGCTCAAAGACCTCGATTCTGAATTCAAAGCCAAGTTCAAAGCTCTTCAAGATGAGAAGAGTAAGCTCGCACTCAAAGAATTGGCCCTAGCCACCAAGCGTGACATAGAGTCCCTCGTGCCTGGGCGTGTTCTCAATGAAGTTGAGTATCATCGCTCAAGCGTGAAGTATCCAACCATCTTTGAAGCAGGCATCGGTGCTGAAGCGATCTTCAATATTCTTAAAAATCTTGACCTTAAGAAACTTCTTAAAGAGATCGAAGCAAGCTTAGAGAAGGCCCCTGCTACAGAATTACCACGATTGAACAAGCGCATGAGCACTGTGCAGTGGATGATTAACTCCAGTATTCGCCCTGAGTGGATGTTCCTTATTCGTATTCCAGTTATACCTCCTGCAATACGTCCCATGGTTCCTCTCGATGGTGGGCGCTACGCTACAAGTGACGTCAACGACCTTTATCGCCGTGTTATCAATAGAAACAATCGCTTAAAGAAGCTTAAGGAAATCAATGCGCCTGATGTCATTCTTAGAAACGAGAAAAGAATTCTTCAAGAAGCTGTAGATGCTCTTATTGACAACACCATCCGCCACTCATCAATTGCTGGCAACCAGTCTCAGCGCCGCCCTCTCAAGTCTCTCTCTGATAACCTTAAGGGTAAGAGAGGACTCTTCCGTCAGAATCTTCTTGGTAAGCGCGTGGACTACTCCGGTCGTTCAGTTATCGTCGTCGGTCCGGAACTCAAACTTCATCAGTGTGGTCTTCCTAAACATATGGCGCTTGAGCTCTTCAAACCTTTTATCATCTCAGAACTTCTCAAGAGAGAATTGGCTTACAATATTCCTGGTGCCCGCAGACTTATAGAGGATGCTATTCCTGAAGTTTGGGCTATTCTTGAAGAAGTGATTCGCGGCAAATACGTGCTTCTAAACCGCGCACCAACACTTCACCGCCTTGGTATCCAAGCCTTCCAACCAGTGCTTATCGAAGGCAATGCTATCCAGCTTCACCCTCTTGTATGTACGGCTTTCAACGCTGACTTCGACGGTGACCAGATGGCTGTCCATGTTCCTCTTTCTGAAGAGGCTCAAGCAGAAGCTCGTTTAGTGATGGCAGCGGATAAAAACATTCTTAAACCTGGCGACGGTAATCCTGTTGTTTCTGCCAAGCTCCTCGATATCGTGCTCGGCACTTACTGGATGACCAGAATCATTCCCGGAGAAAAAGGTGAAGGTCGTTATTACCCAAGCCCAAATGCGGCGATTCTCGCTTACGACTTCGGAGTTATCAGTTTGCGCGCCAAGATTCATGTTCTACCAAGCTCTACAGAAAGGTACCAACAGTTTGAAGGTAAAATGTTCGAGACAACTGTTGGGCGCCTTCTCTTTAACGCTATTCTTCCAAAGGATTATCCGTACCAGAATGTAGAGATGAGTAGAAAGAGAATGTCCGAACTTGTTGAGAATGTCATAGATAAATACGGTATTGAAAACACCCCCGCCATCATGGACAAGATTAAATCCTTTGGCTTCAAGTACGCCACACTTTCTGGTGTGACATGGGGTATCAGCGATGTGAAGGTTCCTGAAGGCAAGAAAGCTCTCATTGACAAGGGACGCACAGCAGTAAATGAGGTTATAAGTCAGTATCAGGAAGGGCTCCTTTCTGAGAATGAACGTATCACCCGTTCTGTTGAGATTTGGCAGGGGGTTAAGGGAGATGTGGAAAAGCTCATCCCTGCAACACTTGCGTTGAAGGACTCTGTTTATGACATGACTTATTCCGAAGCTCGTGGTTCGTTTGGTAACTTAAACCAGATGGCCGGTATGAAGGGTATCATTCAGAACGTTTCCGGTGAGTCATTGGAATTCCCAATTACTTCAAACTACAAAGAAGGCCTTACGCCTCTTGAATACTTCATTACTACACACGGCTCACGCAAGGGGCTCGCCGACACAGCGCTTAACACTGCTAAAGCCGGTTACCTTACGCGCCGTCTCTTCGATGTGGCTCAAGATGAGATTGTGACAGAAGAGGATTGTGGCGCAAAAGAGGGTACGATTATTTACAAAAAGACTGCATCTGGAATCGAAATGCCTTTGTCAAAGAACATCAAAGGCCGCTTCCTAGCTACAGACCTTGCAAATGAAAAGGGCGAAGTTCTCTTTAAGCGGGGGCATTTGGTGACTAAGGCTGATGCAGAAGCAGTAGACGCCACCAACATTGAGTCAGTCAACGTGCGTTCTCCACTCGGCTGTAAATCGCTTCATGGTATTTGTGTGAAGTGTTATGGAGTCGATCTTGGAAACAACAAAGTCATCGAACTCGGCGAAGCAGTTGGTACTGTGGCCGCTCAGGCTATCGGTGAGCCGGGTACCCAGCTCACTATGCGCACCTTCCACCAAGGAGGTGTGGCTTCAGCTGGTGGAGACATTACTGCCGGTCTTCCTCGCGTTGAAGAAATTTTTGAGAAGAGGAAGCCTAAGAATCCTGCCGTGATAAGTCATATTGACGGAGTCGTAACAGAAATCAAATCTGTCGGCACCGATAGGCTTATCGTCATCGCCCCTGAAGCAGGGGAGGTGAAGGGTAAGAAGCTGGACAATGAGTATACTGTGGCGCCTTTGAGGAGCATTCTTATTAGACCTAATCAGTCTGTAAAGAAGGGAGATATTCTTACCGACGGATCAGCTGATCTTGATGAACTTTTCCGCTACGCAGGTAGAGAGAAAACGGAGAACTACATCATCCACGAGGTTTCGAAGCTCTACGAGCTTCAGGGTGCTGCTGTTTCTCACAAGCACATTGAGCTTATTGTGCGTCAGATGTTCTCACGAAGGAGAATCAAAGACGCAGGTAACACTCACTTTACCCGCGGTAACTTGGTAGAAATCTCCGAACTTGCTGCGGCCAATGAGATAGCCAAAACCAAAGGTCTTGAAGAAGCCAAGGGCGATGCTGTTATCATGGGTATTACCGAAGTCTCTCTCTCACGAGCCAGCTTCCTCTCTGCAGCATCGTTCCAGCATACTCCTCGCGTCCTTATCCAGGCCGCCATCAGGGGCGTCGAGGATAAACTTGTTGGCCTTAAAGAGAACGTTATTATTGGTCGCCTAATTCCTGCCGGCACCAGCTTTAAAGGCGGGTACAAGGAAAAACTCATATGGGAGGCGATGTCGAAACAATCAAAGAACGACTAGATATAGCCGAGGTAGTCAGTGGCTACCTCAAGCTTGAGAAAGCGGGCCAAAGTTACAAGGCGCGGTGCCCCTTTCACAACGAGAAAACCCCTTCGTTTTTTGTTTCGCCCGGGCGCCAGAGTTTCTATTGTTTCGGCTGCGGGGCAAAGGGAGATATCTTTACTTTCGTAGAGCAGGTTGAGGGACTCGACTTCAGAGAATCGCTCAAGCTTTTGGCAGAGAAGGCGGGGGTCGAGCTTTCTCGGCACAGCGAGGAAAGTAAAGAAAAAAAGGGAGAGAAGGATCGCATTCTTGAAGTGTTGGAAGACGCTACGAAGTTTTTTGAAAAGATGCTGGGTGCCAATGCTTCCGCCCAGGATTATCTGAAGTCACGTGGCATAAGCGAAGCATCGATCGGGGACTGGCGTATAGGATACGCCCCTGCAGAGTGGCGCTCACTCTACGGACATCTTCGGGAAGAGGGTCATTCGGAGGAGTTGCTAGTAAAAGCTGGGCTTATAAAGAAGGTGGAAGCGGGAAGCGGCAAGAATCCTTACGATGTCTTCCGCGACAGGCTCATTTTTCCTCTCAAGGATGCTTCCGGGAGAGTGATTGCTTTCTCTGGAAGGGCGCTAGCGAAGGAGACTGAACCGAAGTATCTCAACAGCCCCGACACACCTGTCTTTACCAAGCATGAGGTGTTGTATGGATTGGATAAGGCTAAGGATAAAATTCGGAGGAAGGATTACGCCATTCTTGTAGAGGGTCAGATGGATCTCGTTCTCTCTCACCAGAGTGGGGTAGACAATACTGTCGCTTCCTCGGGCACAGCTTTTACCCAAGCACATCTCGAGAGGCTCAAAAAGCTTTCTAAGAGAATTATTCTTGCCTTTGACGGAGACAGTGCCGGGGAAAAGGCGGCTCTGAAGTCGGCTGAGCTAGCGCTTAGCCTTGGTTTGGAGGTAAAAATTGCCAAGCTACCGGAGGGCAGTGACCCTGCAGACATGGCGTCTAAAGATGCCTCGAGCTGGAAAGAGGTTCTGCGCCAAGCAAAGCCCGCAATTGAACACTTTCTCGATCTGATTCTCGGGGTAGAATCAGATCAGAGGAAACAAGGCTTGGCCATTAAGCAGGAGATCCTCCCTCTCATCACCTTGCTAGAAAGTTCGATTGAACGTTCCCACTTTATTTCTCTCATTGCTAAACGAACCGGTATTAGGGAAGAGATAATTTGGGAGGACCTAAAGAAGGTTAAGTTTACAGGGGTTAAGCATGAGCCACAGGTCGAGGTGGAAAAAATAGCAGAGACAAAGCGCAGGTCGAGAGGAGAAGAGTGGGAGGAGGTCGTAGCTCTACTAGAAGAAAACCCAGGTGATAAAGATCTTCTAAGGCACAAACAAGAGCTTTCAATCAGAATACGCATTGATAAGCTTGACGAGGAACTAGTTCTAGAACGTCTCAATGTAAAGGAGGAAGGAGATGAAGCTCTTATGAAGATAAACAAGCTCATAAGGGAAAGGGATGAGGAAAGAAGGAAGTTGGTATAAAATATAAAATAGATTTTTTTATGGTGAGCGTAGTCGAACCATTGATGTCAAAAAACAAAAAACAAAAGAATATTAAAAAGAAGGCGACACTCAAAAAGAGGGTAGCCAAAAAAATTGTTAAGAAGGTTTCCAAAACTAAAATTAAGGCCAAGGTCAAAATAGTAAAAAAACTAAAACCAAAACCTAAAAATGCGAAAAAGAAGGTAGATGAACTTTTGAAGACCGACCGTTTGATTACACGTGGCAAGGAGCGCGGGTTTGTGACTTATGATGAGATTTTGCGTGAATTTCCGACTATTGAAACAGATATTATTTTCCTTGACGAACTTTATGGCAAGCTAAGTACTCTTGGCATTGATGTGTTGGAGGGAGGGGGGCTGCTTGAAATTCAGGCAGAGGAGCCGAACAAAAAGTACGGGTACTCAAGAGGGGATTCTTCGTACGACTCAATACAAATGTATCTCCGAGAGATCGGTCAGTACCCGCTCATTGCAGGTTCTATGGAGAAGGAACTCGCCAAGCGCATTGAGAAGGGAGACGTAGACGCCAAGAACCTTCTTATGAAGGCAAACCTCCGTTTGGTGGTTTCTATTGCAAAGAAGTACGCCAACAGGAGCCCTGATCTGACTCTCCTTGACCTTATCCAGGAGGGGAACTTAGGCCTCCACAAGGCTGTGGAAAAGTTCGACTGGACCAAAGGATTCAAATTCTCAACCTACGCTACCTGGTGGATCCGCCAAGCTATTACGCGTGCCCTTGCCGACCAGAGCCGCACTATCCGTGTGCCTGTGCACATGGTGGAAACTATTGCTAAGTACAAGCAGGTTGTGCGCCGTTTGACCCAAGACCTCGGGCGAGAGCCGTTGCAGGAAGAGATCGCAATGGAGATGAATCTTGATGTGGATAAAATTTACCAGATTGAAAAGATTGATCAATCAACTGTTTCTCTCGAGTCTCCAGTCGGCGAAGATGGGGATGATGGAAAGAGTAAGCTCGGAGATTTTCTTGCAGACGAAAAGATTCTTTCTCCAGACCAGGATTCTTCAAGACGCATTGTTTCTGACCAGGTCAAAGAAATTTTAGGAGATTTGCCTCCAAAAGAAAGAAAGATATTAGAAATGCGCCACGGCCTACTTGATGGCTACACTCACACTCTCGAAGAAGTGGGCAAGGTCTTTGGTGTCACTCGTGAACGTATCCGTCAAATCGAAGCCAAGGCTCATGAAAAGATCCGCCAGCACGACAAAATCGACAGGCTCAGAGGATACTAGAATCAAGATTTTGCATGAGAAAACGCCAACCTGCGAGGGTTGGCGTTTTGGTCTGTCGAGACCTTAGGTGAGACTACGGGGGACTGGGGTTAGTCGAAGCAGGCAGCGATGCCGGCGGGGACGGTGATCACCCCGGCAAAGACCGCTACCGGCCACAGGCCGATGGCGCTGTACAGAACGATGTTTGCAACGATTCCGAGAAGCTGCAGGACCTTGGCGGCCCTGGAATACTGTTCCTGTGCCATCTGGCACCTCCTATGTTAATCATAGCATAGTTAGGTATCTTTGTCAAGAGTTTTTAATTCTACAAAATAAGCCTAAAAATAAGGAGTTTTATACTACATAGGTCTTGCCTGTGTAAGTTTAGAGTGTAGTAAGTATTGTCTTGTCCTGACGTTTTGAATATTATGAAATCCATGACAAACTCTTTCACTGCGCTATATAAAAAATCCGGCGGTTGGTACGCCGCTTGGATAGAAGAAATTGCCGGTGTTAACACCCAAGGCAAAACTCTTAAAGAGGCGAGAGAGAATCTCAAGGAAGCTCTGGCATTGGTAATTGAAACCAATCGCTTGTTCAATAATCCAAAAAGTTCCAAGAGCGTTATACGTTAATCATTGCCTATAGGACACTATTAACGTAAGTGAATTTAAGTAATAGCTGGTTTTTAATTTGTATAAAGCGATGCGGTCGTCTGCTTTTGTACAATCTGTAATTTATAGAGACCTAGGTATTAACGTGCATATATAATTCTCTCCAGATCGCATACATAGCGTAGGTGTCGAGCTTGCAATATTCGCGAAGGGCGAGGATGATCTCTTCGGCTTCTTGGTTGTTGGCCTGGCCGGTTGTAACCTTGTTCCATGCGTCAGCAGCACTGCCGCCCTCTTTGATTGTAAGCTCGTCATACTTCAGGGAAGGGTCGAGGACAGGTAAAACTTTTTTGATCGAAGAGCTTCCCTTGAAATCTTTGTGCACATAATGCTGTTTTTTGAAAATGATTTCGAGGTCATAGATTCTTTTCTCCATATCATCAAAAAAGTTTTTGGATTCTGGGATTCTTTCTGCTAATTCACGATTTCTCCCGCATTCGAAGTCTTTGTGCCAGACTATGACACTGCCCACAGGGCCGATGTGTTTTTGCAATGACTCAACGAAAGCGTGGCTGGGGTCGCCAGTTTCGGTATAGAGGAAGTCTAAGTGCTTTGGTTCTGATTCAGGCGCATCAAGCACGTGAAGAGAATATTGAAAGGGAATCTGATTGTAAGGAGAG
>JANLIM010000067.1 GCA_024654145.1 Candidatus Zambryskiibacteriota bacterium
GGCTACGGAAGCCCCGCTTATACGCGTTGATCCGCTTATCCCGCTCATCGGAAGAAATGGTAAATCTACCAAGGTCTTCTGCGAATCGGGCTGAATCTCGTTGCAAATTGCACAAAATAAAGTAGTACCTAAGTTCTGGAGTGGTCCCTTGCACTTCGGACAGGTATCCATTGTCTCTAAACTTTTCTTGAGCTCGTCGAACAAAGGGTTCGGTTCTTGTTTCTGATTCATAAAAATAGAATCGTTTATCTTCCCAGTAGACTATTTTAGCTATCTGGAAAGTGGTGAGATTGAGGAAATTAACGATAACTGATTCTCCCCAACCCTGTTTGTGAAATATATCAAAGTTACAAGGAATTCCTTCTGTGCCCAATGCATATACGCGATAGAATTTCTTTGTATTTAGCGTTTTATATATTTCAAGCTGAGTGGCTTTTCTTTCTAAAACCGCTTCATCTCCGAGCGTAAATTTATACCACCCATTCTCTAGTTTTGGTTGATAGATCTTTCTACCACCAAATTGTCCCCATCCGTCAAGGACAGGGACAATGGCAGGTTCATTCTGAATAAATCGTGTTAAATCTAACATACTCTTGATTATACTACTGATCTTACTTTTCTCGTACTAACTCGACGGAAGTTTCTGCGGCATAAACTTCAGAGACTTTATAAACTTTTACCTCAGACATATCATTTCCATCGGTAGACCATTCTTTTACGAGTTCTATTGCCTCTTGTTTTGAATCAAACTCTTCTGCTGCTCCATCCTCCAAATCGACAACAAGCCATTTTTCCATGCATCTCACCTCCTCTCAAACACATGTATATCACCACCTATTTAAGAAGAACTCCAAACTTATCTAATATTTTAATTTCTTCTTCTTTCAAGTCAGGGGCCACCTCTTCCCAGCCAAATTTCTGATCATACCCCTCACCAAGATACTCTTCGCCATAATCTCCATGGTTCTCCATGATTTGAGCTTTCACCCCATTTTCATATTGACGTTCCCACGGCTCTCCCCAAGCGAATGTATCTGATATATATTGATACACTGCTTCGTCATTCATGGCTAATAAGTATCCTAGCTGTGCTTCTTCTTGTAAATTCTCCCCCAAGAACAGGGTCTTGATTTTATATAGTTTCATGGGCAGTAATAAGCGTTACGCTTTCGCTGGCTCCTCCTTCTTGCCCAAATGAGACAATATACCCTTTAAGTCGATCCCTGAAGCCTTCTGTAATGACTCTACAAGGACTCCAAGACCCGCGCCTTCCTTTGCCCCAAATCCCATGAAGCTCATATCAGGACTGATTACCTGAATATTTGCCTTAGACATGGCATTTGCCATTGAAAGATACTTTGTTTTTTCAATGTCAGCGGCGATCTTAGACATTTCAATTTCTTTAGATGCATCGGTAAATTTCTTTTGTGCATCTGCTTTCTTTTCAACAGCGGTGGCCTCAGCTGTTCCAGTAAGCTCAACCACTTTTGCGGTTGCAGCTCCACGCTTTTCCGTAGACTCTGCTGCCGCTACAGCCTCAACCTTAACGGCTGATGCTCTACCCTCAGCAAGCTTAACCTCGGCCTGTGCTTGACCCTCAGAAGCCTTTACCCTAGACTTTGCTTCTCCATCTGCCTTAATAACAGATGCTTCCGCGGTGTAGTTAGCCTCTCCAAGAATTTTCGTCTTCTGTGCAACTACTTCTTTAGCGTTTGCTAAATCTGATTGTACTGCAACCTTAAGACGAGCACTCTCTCCACGAACACCTATTAGTTCACGGGCTTCAATGGCTCGCATCTCGATTTCTT
>JANLIM010000001.1 GCA_024654145.1 Candidatus Zambryskiibacteriota bacterium
CCAATTCCCCTACCTTGAAATTCGGGTAAGATTTGAATCCCACCAATATAGATAGATTCTGGAGACCTTACAATTCTCAAGCGCCCAATATCCTTTCCCTCAAGCTGGATAACCTGTATTTTCTCAGGTTCGAACTTCTTCAGACATTCTGTAAGCTCTTTTTCGTAATCAAGGACAGTCCTTACTTTCGAAGAGGTGGGCTTCATAGCTTCAATCTTCACATAGAAAAGAAATTCTGCGTCTTTTTGCTCAGCTGTTCTAAGTGAGTATAATTTCATATCTTTACTATCTGGGACTATACCCGAACAGAATTAGTTATGGCTTTCTTATAACCAGAAGGCTTTGAGGATTATTGATATCCCTATCATCCGGAAAACCTAAGAATCTCATTTTCAGAGTTTCAAATCCAGCTTCTTCAAAAACTTGTTTCCAATCTTCTAAAGTTCGATAAGCAAAGGGAACGGGCATACTAAGCCTCATGCTGAAGATTCGATTAGCTATCCAATCTAATACACCCATGATCTTCTGGCGATTTTCCTTATCCCATTTCATAAAGTCTTCGTATCGTTTCTGTCCTGCTTCAGGAGGTAAGGTTTCGGAGTAAGAATCTTCTAAAGCCACAATTACTGCCCCAGTTTTAAGAGCTTTATAAAGTGAGCCAATGTATCGTTTCTGCTGTTCGTATTCCATATGGTGGAAGACCCAAGTTACTGTTACTACATCAGGCTGTTCTCTTTCCAAAACAGAAAGAAAATTCTCCTCTTGTACTACTTCCATTCTGACTTTGTCGCCTACAATTTTATTCCATTCAGGAGCCTGTTTAATATCTATACCTACAATCTCGGAGTTCTCTCTTCTATTAATAATTTCTTGAATAAGAGTTCCCCTACCACAACCCAAATCAAAAACCTTGCCTCCTGTAGGTATTTCCGGAACTACGTTGCTATTGAAGTATTTAGGCACTAAATCCCCGAAGAAATGCCCCAGTTGAACTCTGGTTAATTCGTCTTTGTGCTTCTCGATAAACTTTTCAACATCAAGACTTGCAAGGTTGTCTAAAAATTCAGAGATAAGCTCTTGAGAAAATCCGAGGTTTGGATTTCAGGCAAATCAATATCAAGAGCTTCAACGTCTGGTAAAACCGCCTGAACTTCAGCAAGCTTCCCCTTGTTTCCGGTGATGAAATATAAAGTCATATAAGTTTGAAATCAATCATCTTAATCGAAGTACCTAATGTTACCTTATTCCCATAATAACCCTTGTAGTGGTTAAGCATATCTTCTTGGTCTTTATATCCTTCGTGTCCAACGAAGTCCGCATCATCCAGCTCACCTAGCTTCTTTTCTCTCATTACAGTTATTTGACCCTTTGCAAACTCCTCTCCTGTTTCCTTATTTATCATCAGAAACTCATCTCCTTCAGTAAGGTCTTTATCATCGAATAGTCGCCAAGTTGAGCATTTGGAGCCGTCTAAAATTTGCTGAACTAGATGAGGTTTAAACTTGAGAGATTTAATCATTTGGCTAGGCTCTTGTATTATATTTAATCTTACTTCAAGAAGAAACAGGGGGATACGGGGTCTGACCCCTAATTAATTAAATATTTATTGTGTAATATTCTTGTGAGCGAGGACTCCCCTCGCTCATTCATGATTTATGTACAGTATATCAGTATATTGTACATAGGCTTTTTATACTGGTGGCGAGATATAACCGAGATTGATAAGGTTATTGGTTATTGAAAATGACCTAATTTTCCTGTAATCTGAGCCGTATTGCCAGATCGTCTAATGGTAGGACATCGCCCTCTGGAGGCGAGTATCTTGGTTCGAGTCCAAGTCTGGCAGCAGTTATAAATTAAGTAAATTTTATGGAAATCAAAAAACTTTATAGAAGCAACACCGACAGGATGGTTGCAGGAATCTGCGGGGGTTTGGCGGAATACTTCAGCATCGACTCCGTGCTCCTACGCCTCATCTGGCTTCTAGTAGTCATCTTTAGCGGCATTGTGCCTGGAGTGCTGGTCTATATCATCGCTATATTCGTCATACCACTCAAGCCAAGCGTAGAGCCTAAGCCTAGTGAAAATAGTGATTCCTGAATTCCATCATCATTTTATAGACAGACTGGCGTTTTTTAACGGCATAGTCTCCGGTGTCGCTCTTTATCCGCAAGTCTGGGCGGTGCTCTCCAGCGGCTCATCGCTCGGGGTCTCCCTGCCTACTTTTATCATCATCCTCCTCAACAGCCTGGTCTGGCTCACTTACTCGATACACAGAGGACTTATCTCGCTCGCCATCGCATCCATCTTCCATTTTATAGCAAGCACCATCCTTGTAGTGGCGATTATTTATTTCTGAATCAGATAATAAATGGCGGCCGCACTGTAATCCAGTGCGGCCGTTTTGTGTGCTAGATGCCCAGAGCAATCTGAGCAGTAATGTCTGCCGACCTCACCCGATCCTCAGCAGACATCTGAGTGCTGAAGTCGAAGAGTCGATCGCTCACCGCAAGGATCGAAAGGGCTTCAACTCCATTGCGACTTGCTCGCTCGAAGAGTTCGGCACTTTCCATCTCCACACCGAGGACCCCTTGTGCTGCCCAGCACTGCCACTTGCGCGGCATGTCGTCCAAGAGGTCTGTTTCGTTCGGGTCATAGAACACATCCGTCGAATGGATGCGTCCCTCATGAGGGCGTATCCCATGATTGCTTGCTGCTCGTGCCGCAGCAATCAAGAGCGACACCGACGAACTGGGAACATGCCTCCAACTAAATCCAGGCATAGTCAGGTGCTCGTCACGACAAGCCTTCTCAACCAGGATAATGTCTCCCAGCTTGAGACTCTTGTCGTAAGCACCGCAGGTGCCGACCCGGATGATGCGCTTCACTCCGTACGAGTGAATGAGCTCATGAACATAAATGCCAAGTGACGGCATCCCCATCCCGCTCCCTTGTACAGAAATCCGGCGCCCACGGAAGTCTGTACCCGTGTAACCCAGCATATTCCGACGTTTGTTGTAGAGCACAGGATCACCATCGTGATTCAAGAACTTCTTAGCGATGTACTCGGCACGGAGCGGATCTCCGGGCAGAAGTACGGTTTCAGCAATCTGACCCGGTTCAGCTTCAATATGGATACTCATTTTCTTCCCTTCTGGTTCTTTGTGGTGCTTTCTCTCGCTAGTTAATAGTATTGCTCAGCTTGAGTCAATATCTATAGTAAGAGTTGACAAAATAGTCGGAATGGTATATTATAAGGAGGTAAATCAGTACTCCGGGTTCCTTTAGAGACACCTCTATTTGAAGACATTTCAGTCTGTAACCTCAAGTGCTTTCGGTCCCCTTACTATATCGACCGGGTTTTACAGACTTAAATGACATACAACACCAGAGGCCACAAACCTCGAGGCGCTTCTTCTTTCAAAAGAGGACGTTCCGCTCCAAGACAATCCAATACTAGAAGCCGATACGCCAACCCTGGCGTCCACATCGACGTCTCACGCTTTGTAAACAAGGCGGTTATTACCGAGGAAGTTGAAAACTTCATCCCTGAGCACACCTTCGCTGACTTCGGATTCCAGGATCTTATTACAAAAAATATCGTATCTAAAGGCTACGCCACCCTCACACCTATCCAGGACCGCTCTATCCCTCACGTTATGCGTGGAGAGGATATTGTTGGTATCGCCAATACTGGCACCGGCAAGACTGCGGCATTCCTTATCCCACTTATCAATAAAATTGTTCTCGACCCTCGTGAGAAAGTGCTCGTAGTAGTACCCACTAGAGAGCTTGCTACCCAGATCGACGATGAGCTTAAAACCTTTGCAAAAGGATCCGGCCTCTTTTCTGTTATTTGTGTCGGAGGCACCAGTATGGGCGCACAGATCCGTGACCTCAGACATCGTCATCACTTTGTTATCGGCACACCAGGCAGGCTCAAAGACCTGATTGAACAAAGAGTACTCGACCTCTCGGGCTTTAACACTGTCGTCCTCGATGAAGCAGATCGCATGCTCGACATGGGCTTCATTGCTGACATGCGATTTATGATGGCCAAGATGCCGAAGAATCGCCATACACTTTTCTTCTCCGCCACGCTTTCTCCCGAAATTGAAAAGTTGATTCACGAATTTCTACGCACCCCTGTCCGCATCTCTGTCAAAACACAAGATACTTCCAAGAACGTACACCAAGATGTCATCCGGATCCCGTCCGGTAAGACCAAGATTGATGTCCTTAATGACCTTCTTATACAACAGGAGTTTACAAAGGTCCTCGTCTTCGGCCGCACAAAGCACGGTGTTGAAAAACTAGCTCGTGAGTTAAATAAGCGTGGTATCAAATCTGAGTCCATCCACGGTAATAAAAGCCAGCCACAAAGACAGCGCGCTCTCGACCTCTTCAAACGTGACCATGCCCAGGTACTCACAGCTACTGATGTCGCCGCTAGAGGGCTCGACATCACCGGTGTCACCCACGTGATCAACTTCGACCTACCTGCCACTTATGATGACTACGTACACCGCATCGGTCGCACTGGCCGTGGAGACAGTAAGGGTAAGGCACTCACTTTCATCGAATAATAAAGGGTCAAATGGTATAAAAGTTTAACGGCCGTCCCACTGGGGACGGCCGTTTGCTGCTGTGCGTGAAGTTAACGAGCTGAAAGTAAGCTCATGAGAGCTCGTGGAAGAGCAAGTGAGGAGGTCTCGATCCCCCGGGAAATGCCAGTTATGGCTCGCAGGCTTGTGCCGTCAGACTTGATGACAACAATCCCGTAAAGGACGAGTTCATCCTTGTCCTGTCTGTCTCCAAAACAAAGGATGCCCTTCTGAATGGCGACGACTGGCGAATCCGGAAACTGCTTGTGCGCCTCCTCAGCGCGACGCGTAGCTACCTCCAGAGTAGTGTTCACTCCAATTGGATGCTCTGTCAGCGCCGAGCCAGTCTCCACCCCACGAATCTGAGCCATGCGGTTCACCCTTCGACAGGCCCACTCAACCGCATCCAATTTTGTCCTGTTATTGGATGCAACGACAATGTCTTCGCGACTCATTATTTCTCCTTTGCTTGTTCTGCTTCCGCGGGAAACAATATAATACAATAGGCTAAATGTCAATTAGAACTTTCTACCTATTGGTCTATAGTTTATACATGAACATATTCAGAAATTACACACTTTCTTGGAAGTTGATTGCATTATTAAAGTTTGCTCTTCTCTTTATCGGTATCGCTATAGGATCATACTGGCCTGAGTATTTCCTGCCCTACGCGCCCTACCTGTTAGTTATAGGAATGGTAGCCGGCCTCTATGTGAAGATAGTAGCCCTTAAAAGCTAATGGTTCC
>JANLIM010000035.1 GCA_024654145.1 Candidatus Zambryskiibacteriota bacterium
TATCGAAAGAAGCATTATGTAGCTGAAAAGACCATTGTGGTAGTGGCAGGCGATGTAACAGAAAAGTTTGTCTTGGACGAAGTCAAAAAACATTTCAAAACTATCCCTCAAGGCAAAAGGGTTGGGAAGCTACCTGTCAGACCAAAGCAAAAGGCACCTGGCATTGTTGTTGACAAAAAGAAGACGAATCAGACCCACATGCTACTGGGCTTCCATGCTTATGATGCCAAAGACAAGCGCCTGCCCGCTCTTGCTGTCCTCTCCTCTATATTGGGCGGAGGTATGTCTGGCCGGCTTTGGAGAAAGGTGCGCCATGAACTCGGGGCTTGTTACTACGTATATAGCGCTATTGAGGAAAACACAGACCATGGCGTGCTCGCTATAGCCACCGGTATAAATGCCTCACGTGTTGAGGAGGTGCTCAAAACTATCATTTCTGAAGTGAAGGACTTGAGGGAAAACAAGGTACTTGACGACGAGCTTAAGAAGGCCAAGGAATACTACATTGGGCACCTTTATATGAGTCTTGAGACAACGCATAAACTCACCGAGTTTTATGGTATCGGAGAGGTTTCTAGCGGCAAGCTCCAAACTCCCTTTGAAATCGAAAAGCAGATTAGGGCTGTAACTGCGGCAGATGTACTAAAAGTTGCCAAAGACATCTTCAAAGACGAGAATCTAAACCTAGCTATTGTTGGAAACGTCACCAATACCAGAGAAGTGAAGAAAGTGTTAACATTTAAATCATGGAGGAAGAAAACGGGAAATTAGTCATTACCACAGGTAGCTGGGTCAGGGGAGTAATAGTGGTGGCTCTGGCTCTCGCCATTTATCAAATAGGGGGCTTTGTTTTGGTGGTTGTTGCATCTATTGTGATAGCTTCTGCTATAGAGCCTTTTACTCAATGGGTGAGAAGGAGGGGCATACCGCGCGTGCCGGCGGTTGTATTTGTCTATGTTGTTGGCGCAGCCTTGCTTGCGGGGTTCTTTTATTTCCTCCTCTTACCTCTTATAGGTGAGATTTCTAGTTTTATAAAGACTCTCACTTTATATTCTAATTCGCTTACAAACGGAAGCGTTCTTTCTGGTATGTTTGAGTCGCAAAGAGTTTTTGGAGGGCTAGACACTCCAGCTGTGATGAGAGAGATTAATGGCTACCTTAATAGCTTTTCTGAGTTTCTTTCACAAGGAGTATTTTCTACTGTCTCTACTATCTTTGGAGGTGTTGTGAGTTTTGTATTGATGTTGGTGCTTTCATTTTATCTTGCGGTACAGGAGGACGGCGTGGCTAAGTTTCTAAAAATTATCGTCCCCGTTCAGCACGAGCAGTATGCAGTGAGTCTCTGGCGCCGCTCCCAGCTCAAGATCGGATATTGGATGCAGGGCCAACTTATCCTCGCAGTGTTGGTTATGGCCTTGGTCTACATAGGTCTTCTTATCATCGGAATTCCACACGCTCTCCTCCTGGCAGTAATCGCTGGGGTTTTAGAGCTCATACCACTTTTCGGAGCCACGCTTGCAGCTATACCGGCATTGTTTGTTGCCTACACTTTTGGCGGGACAACTACAGCGCTTATCGTCGCTCTGCTCTACTTCCTTATTCAACAGCTTGAGAATCACGTCATTTACCCGCAGGTGGTTAGAAAAATGGTTGGTGTTCCGGCCATTGTTTCTATCCTCGCACTAGTTATCGGCGCTAAGCTTGCAGGTTTTCTAGGAGTGCTTATTTCTGTACCAGTGGCTGCAGTCCTCATGGAATATCTTGCCGACATGGAAGAAAGGAAAATCGCTAGTCTAACGCGGACAGAACCAAAGGTATAAAAATGTCAGAAAATAAAAGTTTCTACATCACTACGACGCTTCCTTATGTTAATGCTGAGCCGCACATGGGGCACGCTCTGGAGTTTATACGTGCCGATATCATTGCGCGCTCCAAAGAACTTCAGGGATTTGAAGTGTTTTTCAATACAGGTACCGATGAACACGGGCAAAAGGTCTTTGCGGCAGCACATGGTAAGGATGTCCAAAGTTATGTGGACGAGTATGCGGAAAAGTTCAAAGAACTTTTGCCTAAGCTTGGGATTTTAGAAAACATTCACTTTATCCGCACTACTGACCCGAAGCATATAGAGGCAGCACAAGAATTCTGGAAAAGGGTGGACAAAAACGGTTATATCTATAAGAAAAGCTACAAGACAAAGTATTGCATCGGTTGTGAGGCAGAAAAAACCGATTCAGAGATTGAGAACGGGAGTTGCATTATCCATACCAACCTTGAGCTGGAAGAGAGGGAAGAGGAGAATTACTTCTTCAAGTATTCTGAATTTAGCCAGAAGCTTCTAGATTTCTACGAAAAAAAACCAAATTTCGTTATTCCCGAAAGCAGGCTAAATGAGATGAGAGAGTTTATTAATGGAGGCTTGCAGGACTTTTCGATCTCAAGATTAAAGGAGAAAATGTCTTGGGGCATACCAGTGCCTGGGGATAAGAATCATGTAATGTACGTCTGGTTTGACGCGCTCACCAGCTACATCTCTACTCTCGGATGGCCAAATGATGATGAGACATTTGAGAAATTCTGGGCCAACAGTACTCCCGTGCAGTACTGCGGCAAAGACAACACTCGCTTCCAGTCGGGTATGTGGCAGGCCATGCTTATGGCGGCAGGGCTTCCGAACAGCCACAAGATTGTGGTCAATGGTTTTGTAACAGGAGAGGGAGGGGTAAAAATGTCTAAGTCGCTTGGTAATGTAGTGAATCCTACCCAGTTGGTAGATGAGTATGGAACAGATGCTCTGCGCTACTTTGTCGCACGAGAACTCAGCACGTTTGAAGACACCCCCTTTACCGTAGAGCGCTTCAAAGAAGCGTATAACGCCAATCTTGCCAACGGTATAGGCAATCTTACCTCGCGCATTATGACTCTTGCTGAAGCCAATCTTCCTGGACCTGTAGTGTCAAGGACCGTCCTTGACATGCCTGTTGAGCTAGAGGAAGCGCTAAATAACTTTGAAATTCAAAAGGCCATGAATCATATTTGGGAGGAAATAGGTGAACTCGACAAAGAAATTCAAGACAAGAAACCGTGGGCATCCAAAGATAAAGAAGTAATTTCAGACTTAGTTATTAAGCTTTACTCTATTGCCCGTATGCTTAACCCATTACTACCCGAAACTTCTAATAAAATTAAGGCACTGATAAAGGTTAATAAAAAACCCTCTGAACCGCTTTTCCTCCGTAAAGATTAAGATAGTTCGACAAACTCACTATAAATGCCCAAATACTTTGATATACATTCTCATCTGGATGCTGCGCAGTACGACGCAGATAGGATAGAGGTAATTCAAAGGCTCCGTGACACAGACACTCATACCATTAGTATCGGCACTGATCTCGAATCGTCCAAACGAGCCGTCGCACTGGCCGACAAGTACCCTGAAATCTACGCTTGTATAGGGGTGCTTGCGGTAGATAATACGGAAGTTGATTTTGACGCAGTGGAATTTGGAAAGCTAGTGAGTCACCCCAAGGTGGTCGCAATAGGAGAATGCGGGTTAGATTTTTTTCACGCTGATAAATCAGACTATGACAGGCAGAAAAAGATTTTTATTGACCAGATTGAATTTGCTATTAAACATGATAAGCCTCTTATGATTCACGTGCGCAATGCTTACGAAGAAATTTTAGAGATTCTTGAGTCACTTGGCGGTGAAACCGCCAAGTTACGGGGGAATGTGCACTTTTTTGCCGGGAACTGGGAAGTGGCACAACGATTCTTTGCTCTAGGTTTTACCGTGTCGTTTACCGGCGTCATTACCTTTACCCACGACTATGATGAAGTGATAAAAAATGCCCCGCTCGAGTTTATTATGGCTGAGACAGATGCTCCATATGTTGCCCCAGTGCCTTATAGGGGCAAAAGGAATGAGCCGAGCTATGTATCGGAAGTGGTGAAGCGGATTGCCGAAATACGTGGGGAGGACTTGGAGTCAGTCAGGCAGGCGCTTGTCAATAACGCTCTTCGTATGATAGTGTAGTACCCACTTATGGAAATTAGCGCAAACAAGGACACTGGTCAGACCGTCTATGAATTGGCGTATTTGGTGTTACCAAGTATCGCCGAAGAAGGGCTAGGTAAGGTGGTAGAAAGCCTCAAAGGCATCATCGCTAGAGAGGGCGGTACAGAGATTGCCGGAGAAGACCCTTTCAAACAAGAGCTCTCCTACACTATGACCAAGACTATCGGTGCAAGCCGATACGTGGTCAACGACGCATACCTTGGTTGGATTAAGTTCGACTTGCCCGCCGAAGCTTCAGCGAAGGAGGGAGTAGAGCACCCAGCCAACAAAATCAAGGCAGATGTGGAGAAAATGGATGAGATTGTCCGTATACTTTTGGTCAAAGCTCCTAGGGAGACTACCTTTACCTTTGCTGAGGCCAGGAAGGCCCTTGAGGTAGAAGAGGCTGAAGAAGCTGAACCCGCCGACGTCGAAGACTCTGGCGAGGTGAAAGAGGCAGTGGTAGAATAAAATCATGTATCTCAACAAAGCTATTCTAATCGGTAATCTGACCCGCGACCCAGAGCTCAAGAGCTTGCCTAGCGGTATCCAGGTTGCTACTATCGGCCTTGCTACCAATAGGACTTGGAAAGACAAGGATGGTAACAAGAAGGAAGACACCCAGTTCCACAACATCGTAGTCTTCGGCCGCCAAGCAGAAACTTCTGCTCAGTTTCTCCGCAAGGGTTCAAGCATTTTGGTAGAAGGACGCATGCAGACTCGAAGCTGGGATGCAGCAGACGGGACCAAAAAGTACCGCACAGAGATTGTGGCAGACAGGATTCAGTTTGGTCCACGTCCGGCTGGAGCTGGTGCTCCAGCAGCGGCACCGATTACGAAAGAGGATGACCAGCCGGCTCCTCCAGCAGATGCCATAGAGTATCCGGAAGAAAACATTAACGTAGATGATATACCATTTTAGTTATGATGAATAAGAAAAATTACTTTAAAGAAAATAAGATCGAACATATCGACTACAAGGACGTCGAGACTCTTAAACTATTCCTCACTCCTCATGCGCGTATCCAGTCCCGCAAGCGCTCAGGAGTGCCTTCTATAGATCAGCGCGAACTTGCTGTCGCTATCAAGCGCGCACGATTCCTTGGATTGCTTCCTTACGTTTCTCGTTAGTGTTTCGCAAAACTAGCCTAGAAAAACCACACAGTAATCCCGTGCTCGGGATTCTGCTCGAACTCGCCTCGTCAGGCTCCGTTAGGCTTTTTCTAAACTAGTTTTGCTTCACTAAACTCTGTCTGTATAATCTCCGGTTTCCGTATTCACACGGATGGTGTCTCCCTCTTTTATAAACATGGGTACTTGGATCTCTGCTCCAGTTTCTAGCACTACTGCTTTGGTAGCACCTTGTGCAGTGTTGCCACGAGTGGCTTCGTGAGCTTCGACGACTTTGAGCTCCATCTTGATAGGGAGGCGCAGGCCGATGATCCTGTCGTCAAATGTCATGGCGTCCACTTCGATATTGGGCTTGAGGAACTTCGCAGCGGGACCGATAAGTTCTGCATCGAGCTTGAAGCGCTTGCTAGGATCTTTGGCTTCTGAGAACCAGAACTCACCGCGGTTTGTATAAAGGTATTTGACCTCGAGCTTATCGATCTCGGCTTCCTCTACTTTGTCGGAGACGTGGAAGGTGGTTTCGGTAATACGGCTTGTAATGAGGTTCTTAAGCTTTACAGCATTAACAGGCTTCCTCTGTTGTTTGCGGAAAACGTGTGCATCTAGAACCTCCCAAGGCTCCTTTTCATAAATAATGTATTTGTGAACTGTGATTTCGTTGTATTCCAACATAGAAGGTCATTTTACATATAAACTAGGCAAGCGCAAACATAACTAATAAAAACCGCGCTATCGTTTTCTGCTGAAAACGCACGCTCCACGAGTGCTGTAAAGAGTCATATTATGACTCTTTACCCTCCGTGACGCTTTTTATTAGTTACGTTTGCTTATACCAAATGCTTTCGAATTTCTTTTAATATCTGGTTTGCGATGGGTTTGTTTTCGCGGAGGAATTGACGAGTGGAGTCGTAGCCTCGACCGAGTTTTACAGTATCTCCACCCTCTGGAGTGTAGTCGTAGGAATTGCCAGACTTTTTCATCACGCCGAACTTCTCACCGAGGGCGATGATCTCTCCTTCACGTGAGATGCCTTCGTTGTACATTAGGTCAAACTCGGTCTGGCGGAAGGGGGCAGCTACCTTGTTCTTGACCACTTTCACACGAGTTCTGCCTCCCATCACTTCCTCTCCCTTTTTGATCTGCGCTATACGGCGGATGTCGAGACGCACCGAGGTATAGAACTTGAGTGCTTTGCCTCCAGGAGTAGTCTCAGGATTGCCGAACATAACTCCGATCTGCATGCGGATTTGGTTTATAAATATGACAATGGTCTTACTCCTAGCAACGATCGCAGTAAGCTTGCGCAGAGCTTGGCTCATAAGGCGAGCCTGTTTGCCGACGTGGTAAGCTCCCATGTCTCCTTCTATTTCGTCTTTGGGAGTAAGCGCTGCCACAGAGTCGATGACGATAACATCAAGCTTGCCGGAACGCACAAGCGAATCCACAATCTCAAGTGCCTGTTCTCCTGTGTCTGGCTGTGAGATGAGAAGTTCTTCAATCTTCACACCCAACCTTTTTGCATACTCGGGATCCATAGCGTGCTCAGCGTCAATGAATGCGCAGATACCACCCATCTTTTGCGCTTCTGCAATAACATGGAGAGAAAGAGTAGTTTTGCCGGAAGATTCCGGACCAAATATTTCTACTATACGCCCACGGGGGAGTCCACCAACTCCGAGAGCGGCATCAAGCCCGATACTACCAGTAGGGATAGCATCTACTCCCACACGTGGTTTGTCTCCGAGTTTCATAATCGAGTCTTCGCCAAATTTACCTCTGATGGCGTCGAGAGTAGTGTCTATATTTTTGGTCGGAATACTTTCTTCAGCTTTCATTTTCGCTGGTGCTTGGGGTGCTCGTGCTGTTTTCTTGTTCTTGATCATCTTGTGGTGGGTTTATAGGATTCTCTTGTATTAATCTGACCCGTACGCTTTCTGTATGCTCTCGGCCAAAGCGGTCGCGGACTATTACTGTTATTATACTGGTGCCTGGAGAGAGGAGCAAAATCTCCGTCCACAGGCCATTTTCATCTATATAGATTTGTCTGCCGTTGAGTGTGATTCTTGCAATATTACTCGCCGTGCCGCTTATGGTAAGCAGTGGATCGTAGACTACTTCAGCGTCTCTGGGTGTCTCGATCTTAACCATCGGTCCGAGTATGAGAAACCTAGCTTGAAAGAGAACATATAAGAGAAAGACGACCCCAAGTGCCAGAAGAGCAATCTGTTTGGGGGAGAGGCTAATTCTCATCCTCATCATTTTCATGATCCTCACTCAATAATCCAGAAGAGGTTTCGTCTGTACTAGCGGGGGACTCTTCTCCAGATTCGAAGCGTGGGGCGTTTAATACCTCTCGTGGTTTAGCTCCTGAGCCGGCACCTATCACTCCACGCTCCTCGAGCATGTCCATAAGTCTGGCGGCACGAGCATAGCCAATGCGCAGTTTGCGTTGGAGAAATGATGTTGAGGCCTTGCCCGCACCCACCACAGTGGCTCGTGCCTCTTCGTAGAGTTCATCATCATCACCGTCGAAGTCGTCTTCGCTTTCAAGTGAAGCAGAGAAGATAGAGTTGGATGTGTTTTCTGTAGAGAAGTTTATCTCGTCCTGTAGCTCGTCAGCGTAAGCATCTTTGAGATATTTTGCCACTGCCTTCACCTCGGGTTCTCTAATATAAGCAGATTGTATGCGGACAGGCTTGGACATTTCTCCAGATTGGAAGAGTAAGTCTCCGGCACCCAAAAGCTTCTCTGCGCCTGCTGCGTCGAGAATGGTGCGTGAATCTATTTGGGATGACACCTGGAGTGCAATGCGGGAAGGAATGTTTGCTTTAATAAGACCGGTGATGACGTTTACAGATGGTCTCTGTGTAGAGAGGATGAGGTGAATGCCAACAGCACGACTCATTTGCGCCAGACGTACAATAGCCGCTTCAAGCTCGCGTGGGTAAGACTGCATGAGGTCTGCGAGCTCGTCGATGATGACCACTGTGTATGGCATAGCGTCTGGTACTTCTTCGCCTTCTTTTTTCTTTTCTATAATCGGAAGCAGGATGTTTTTATGATACGAGTCGATGTCTCGCACAGCGTTTTTCTCTAATATGTCGTAGCGACGATCCATTTCTTTAGCAAGCCATTTGAGCGCCATGATGGCCTTTTTTGGGTCTGTGATGACTGGTGTAAGTAGGTGCGGTATGCCGTTATACAAAGTAAGCTCAACGCGCTTTGGGTCTATCATTATGAACTTGAGGTTTTCTGGAGGATTCCTGTAAAGGAGGGAGGTGATGATAGCGTGTATGGTTACAGATTTGCCTGATCCTGTAGCGCCCGCGATGAGGCAGTGTGGCATTCTAGCAATGTTGTCGAAGACAGACCGACCGGTAATGTCTCTACCTAGGGCGATGAGGAGAGGAAGAGGAGAATCTGTGTACCTGCTCTCACCAATAAGTGAACCAAGTCCCACACTGGATTTGGTTGTGTTTGGCACTTCAATACCCACAAGGGACTTGCCGGGGATAGGAGCTTCGATGCGGACAGGGTGGGCAGCGAGGGCAAGCTCGAGATTTGTCTGGAGGCCAAGAATTTTAGAGAGCTTCACACCCTCGGCTGGCTTCATGGCGTAACGAGTAACAGATGGTCCGATAGAAATTTCATCCATCTCGACGACGATGCCAAAGTTTAAGAGAGTCCTTTTAATAAGGTTTGCATTTGCTTTGATGTCGCCGACACCAGCCTTACCACTATCTCTCTCTAGAAGAGAGAGGGGAGGGGGAGCCCAAAGCTTACCGCTCCTTCGTATCATCATAGGTGTAAACCCATCATCCTCCTTTTGCTTCTTGTCTCTCGCTTCTTGTATCTTGCTTGCCCCGAGCGAAGTCGAGGGGTCTCTTGTTTCTTCATTTGCTGTCTCCACCACTCTGTCGATCATCGCTTCTTCATTGGCCGTGCGCTCCACTTCGTCGATTTCTTTTTTCGAAAATATTCTCTTCACGAGTGCGACCATGTCCATGCGGATGTTGATGTCAAAGATGACAAGCACCGAGACAATGATAAATGCTAGTAAGAGAATGGTCGTGAGGTATACGTCAAAGAGGGAGACAAGAGGCTCAGAGATGAATCCGCCCGTGATCCCACCTCTTCTGGATAGGAGGTTGACCAGACCTAAGGATGAGATGAAAAAAAGTATGGACCCAATGATTTGTGGTATGGCGATGTTCCTTTCCCTCTCATGGATAAATGAGATAGAGAGAAGGAGGAAGACTAGAGGCATGAGATAGTATCCGATGCCAAAGAGGTATGAGAGCACCTCATATGTAAATGTTCCTACTCGTCCCGCACTAGAGAAAGCGCCGAGAAGGAGGAAGATAGCGACCACTAGGGCAAAAACACCGAGGATGGTGTTTGAGGTCTCTCTGGAAGTAATCTTAAAAATTGCCAGTGAGGGTGCTTCTGATTCTGAGTTTCTTTTCTTTCTTCTAGCCATGTGTTTTCTCGATAATAATAACACATGGTTATTAACAGTTTATGCACTTAATTTCTCTTGCAAAATTTGTCCGTAAAACACATAATGGACGTACTTGCAATAAAGGACATTATATGGTAAAGTTAAAGGACAGCATAAAAGACATAAGTAATAAGCCATTATCTAAGACATGTCCAATATAACTCAAAAGCCCGAAAAAATAGCTTCAGCCCTATATTTACTGACGAGCTTCTTTACCGACCCTGAGCCTATTAAATGGAAACTTCGCGCTCTCGCAGGTGATCTTATTTCTGTCGGACTTTCTTTGTCGAGCAATATGTTCAAAGAAAGGGAAGCAGCTCGTTTGGAAATTAGAATCATTGTCCTAGAAGTCGGCTCACTTATTTCTGTTGCCAAAAACGCCGGACTCATCTCCGAACCCAACTACACTCTCCTCCACGGCGAACTTTTGAAATATCTAGAATTACTAGGCTTCCCAGCCGGTTTGAGAGAAGAGAATGGACTCGCCGTCCTCTCACAAAACTTCTTTGCTACAGAAGAAAACAGGCTTTCTGCGCCAGCGCAAAGTGAAGAAATTAGAGAAAAAGACAAAACTCAAGAAGGGAAAAAGTCCTATTTGCAGAGCTTCGATAACCGAGCAAATGATGCCCAGAGTCAAGGACAAAAACAAAGAGAAAACAAAGATAAAGACCTCAAAGAATACGGTGCAGTATCGGTAAAAAAGAACAGTCGCCAGAGTGTCATCATAGGGCTACTTAAACGCAAGAAAGAAATCATGATAAAGGACGTCTCACCATTAATCAGCGGCTGTAGTGAGAAAACGATACAAAGGGAACTTTCCGCAATGGTACAGGCTGGGATACTTAGAAAAACAGGGGAGAAACGCTGGAGTCGTTACAGCTTGGCTTAATTCACGCCTGAGCTTGCGACTCCAGCCCAAAATGGCTATAATGACCCTTATCCACAGGATATTTGGATTTAGCTTATAAATCCTTTATAATTCTATGGTGTCTTGCTGACAAAGGCATAATCCGTTGTCGGCAAATTAGTACCCGCGAACGTTTCTCCGCAAACTTTAGAAATATTGGAGAAACGCAAGCGCATTAAAATTAATTAAAAATGTTAAAAACTAGAATCGCAAAGATCGCTGGTCTTACACTCGGCGTTACTTTCGCTCTCGGCCTCTCAGTTAACACTGCAGGAGCTCAGACGATTGCCGAACTTCAGGCACAGATCAATGCACTTATGGCACAGCTCGCTGCTCTTCAGGGCGGAGCTAATGCTAATACCAGTTACACCTTCACTCAGAACTTGACTGTAGGTTCAACTGGAGCAGATGTTACAAGTCTGCAGCAGTTTCTCGTTGGTGGAGGTTACCTCAACATGCCAGCAGGTGTTGCTTACGGTTACTTCGGTCCTTTGACCAGAGCAGCAGTAGCACAGTGGCAGGCAGCTAATAGCGTTGCGCCAGCTGTTGGTTACTGGGGTCCGCTCTCACGAGCAAAGGCTAACTCTATGGCAACCGCAGGTGGTACAGGAACAGTTCCTGGCACAACTATCGGAGGTGGCACAACTGTAGATGGTACTATCACAACTCCTGGAGTTGAGGGTACTCTTACTGCAAGACTTGCTTCTACTCCTGTAGCTGTAAAGCTTTACGAGGGTGGATCAAAGGTAGCAGTTATGGGTATTGAGATTGAGGCAGACCTCTCAGACATCAGAATTGAGAGAATCAAACTTCAGCTCGATGACACCGATGGAGATACTAGCGATGCTGACTTTTATAGGAAGGTCGCTTCAAGACTCTACGTCATGGACGGTTCAACCGTACTTGCTTCTGTAGATCTTAACTCAGACACTGTTATCAAGGAGTCTGACAACAATTACTACGTTACTGTTACTGGTCTGAATTTCGTAGTTTCTAAGGACACTAAGAAAACAGTTCAGGTAGCCCTTGATGCTAAAGCTTCTTGGGACAGTACTTATGACGCAGAGTCATGGGGTCTCGTAGTTGTTGCTAACGGAGTTCGTGGTGTAGACGGCGCAGGTATCAACTTGTACAGCCCTACATCAGCTCTTTCTGCAAGGACATTCACTTCAGAAGCTGACATCATTGCTAACGCAACACTTCAAATTATCCAGAACTCTAGTACTCCAGCAGCAGGATTGGTTATAGCTGCTGCAGGTGCTGACGAGGATGAGAAGGCCGGAGTTGAACTCTTGAAGTTCGACCTCAAGGCTGAGAAGGATGCAGTTACAGTTACTGAACTTCAGGCAAACATCGTTCACAGCGCTACTGGTGGTGCTACAACCACAACCATCTACTTGATGGAAGGTTCAACAGTTATCGACAGCATCAGTGCTTCAGCATTGGCTGCTGGTACTGTAGAAATAACCTTCGATGAAGAGTTTACAGTTTCTAAGGATTCAACCCGAACTCTTAGAATCGTTGCTGACTTTGTAGATGCTAACGGCACTGCAAAGACTTACAGCGCAACTGTTGTAGCAGCTGAACAAGTTACAGCTGAGAACTCAGAGGGTACAGCTATCACAGAATCTGGTTCAGCAACTGGTAACACTCTTACCATCATGAACGCAGGTCCAGAGATTAGCTTGGCTTCCAAGTCAATCACCAAGACTGAAATTCAGTTCTCTGGTGCTACATCTTCTGCTAAGGCAACCTTCAATATCACATTGAAGGCCGTAGGTAGCGACATCTACTTCGGTACACAGTCTGCTTCTACAACCTTCGGCTTCGCGCCTTACAAGGGAGGTACTTACTACTCAAACACAGCTGTTGCTTCGTCAACAAGCTGGGCAATTCCTCCAGGAGTGGTAATATCTGGCCTTTCAACTGGTCAAGCGTTCAAGCTTCAAGAAGGTAACTCAGTTACTATCCCTGTAGACTTCCTCTTCGAGGGTAGAACATCAGAAGGCGCTCTTATTGCAACTGACGCATACTCAGTTGGCCTAGAGAACGTCAACTGGTCAACAACTGGTGC
>JANLIM010000013.1 GCA_024654145.1 Candidatus Zambryskiibacteriota bacterium
CTTCGAATTGTCGTGGGCGTATGACGTTTTGATTGAGGTCACCCGTTTCGAAAACAAGAATCTCAACCCTAGCACCCAACCTTTCCCAAGCGTTTTTGAGCTCATCAGCAACTTGTCGTAGCTCTGGAGCATCGCCAGTAGAGATAGAAAACGACAAAGTCATAGTATCAGAACCACTCTTTTTTTCCAAGACAGATGTCTCTAGGTTGAGTACCCAACCGGCACTTGTAAGAATCTGGCGCGCTGACTCAAGGCGATTTTCCCATACTTGAGTCGAACCCTTAGAAGTACTCCACTCATAGATTCCGGCGGGTATAGGACCATCTATGACTGTGGCGTAGCCTCCAAGAACTTCATTTACAATCGCCTCCTTAGGAGCAGAAAGGTTTAGGGCTGTTCTCACCTCTTTGTTAGCAAGAACTTTGGATTGACTTTGATTGAAAAAAACAGCAAAAATGCGAGGCAGAGGAGACTGAATAACTCGAGTATTATTCATATTTAATTTTGAAATATTTTCAGGTGAAATACCACCAATCGAGTCAACACCACCATTGTTATAGGCTGAAACCAAAGCCGTCTCTGAAGAATAAAACTGGAAGGCAAGTTTACCTACATATGGTTCACGTCCTGAAGCATCACGAAATGGAGTTAATTCGTAGTAATCTGGTATACCTCCCTCGTTTCTCTCCACCCTCTCTACAGCGAACGGTCCCGAGCCGATAGGTAGGGTGTTAAACTGACTAAAAGAGAATTCGTCGTTAGAAACATTTTTCCAAATATGTGTTGGGAGTATGCCGGTTGTAAGGTTGTATATAAAGGGAGTATAAGCTCTTTTAAGAGTAAACGAGAGAGTGTTGTCATCGATTTTTTCGATAGTGACTCCGTCCCAATTGCCACGACGTGGACTCTTAATCACAGGGTCTATAATCTTTTGCATTGTAAAGATGACATCATCAACTGTCACAGGCTCTCCGTCGTGAAAGCGCGCACCTTCTTTCAGTGTGATGGTGTAGATCAAACGATTCTCTGAGATTTCTATGCTCTCTGCCAGGTCATTAATTATCTCTCCATTCGGAGAAAGTCTTATTAATCCAGAGTAAACAAGTGTTGTAAGGTTCTTATCGGCTTCAGATAAAGCTAATACCGGGTTAATAAAGCGAGGATTACCAACAACTCCTTCCACCAATGTTCCTCCTTGAACTGGAACCTCAACAAGATAAGCCTCACTTACGCTCCAAAGAAGAGCAGCTCCTGTCAGAATAAATACAGCAGTAAAAAAGTAAAAGACACCCTTTTCTGCGATAGTAAATGAGCGTAACGCCCGACGTATTGGACGTTCTTTGGGGATATTGAAACGCTTCGAGAAAAGCGCCCGTAAATCTTTTGAAATCATAAGTAAGTCGCCAAACCAGGTTTTAGTTTGACAGTAGAAGGGAAGCGAAAGCAGAGGCGCAGAAAAGTATCGCTATAATGATAGTGCTGTTGAAGAGCCACTTCTCAAAGCCGCGTCTCACGAAATGTCCGCCGGAAGCACCATCGCCACCGAAAGATGCTCCGAGGCTTGCTTCTGATCGCTGGAGAAGAATCCCCGCAATGAGAAGTATGCTGAGCACGATCTGAATGTATGGAAGAATCTGAGCCATTGCTTGTACGATACAATGTTACCCTAACTTCCAATATTAGGCAATTTATGTAGGATAGTTTGCAGAAACGATTTGGAAGGAACCCCCGCATGTATGAAATGAAAGCTTGGCGAGGTACTTGGCGCTTTGCAAGCTACACCTATGCTAAGTACCATGGCAGATCTGGAACATCGAAAGTCGAAGCTACGAGCAAGGAAGAGGCTGAGGTTAGGATTAGATACAAGGCTCAGCAAACCTTGGGCGCTCCCGCAATTTTGACCAAATACATCAAGGTAACGGGCGTCTCTGAAGTAGCAAAAACTTACTAGTGGCAATATTGTTCAAACCCGTAAGTGGAGATTTCCATGAATTGCGAATACATACTAGTTTGCAGTTGGGGCGCAAGGGAAGTCCAGCGCCGATTCCACGCCCCCAGCCCTGAAGAAGCCCAGGAGAAAGCTCAAGTGTTCGTCCGATCTTACCAGGACCAGAATGCGAGAAGTCTGCCTTTTTCCCAGGAAGTGGTGAAGGGCGAACTTTATCGCCAATTCAGTGAAATTGACGGAGCAGAGCTTCTCAAATTCACTCCACGAGATTCGCGTGAATAGAATGCCTACCCCGCCAGCGCAGTCGCTGGCGGGTTTGATTTCTTGTTGACTTAGAGTGGCTTTTCTATACAATTTGAGCCGATTATAAGTAGGTATTATTTAAAATATGCAGAAAACAAAATCTCAGGCAACAAAAATCATACCTCTAGGAGACCGGGTTCTAGTAAGGCCTTTTTCAGAAACTGAGCTCCGTAAAGAAGGAAACAAATCAACTTTTATTCTTCCTGATTCTGTTACTAAAGAAAAATCAGCTCAAGGCAAAGTACTTGCCGTTGGAGAGGGTAAGTTTGTAGACGGTAAGCTACAACCCGTACGAGTGAAGGTGGGCGATACGGTATTTTTCTCTAAGTACTCATATGATGAAATCGCGCAGGATGAGGAAGAACTCTATTTTTTAAAAGAAGAAAATATTCTAGCGATAATTAAATAACATGACAAAAAGAATTTTATTTAACGAGGATGCAAGACAGGCACTCAAGCGGGGAGTGGATGCTGTAGCTGACGCTGTGCGAGTTACCATCGGTCCACGAGGGCGTAACGTTGTGATAGATAAAGGTTACGGCACTCCTGTTATCACTAATGACGGTGTTACCATTGCCAAAGATATTACGCTTTCCGACAAGTTCGAGAATATGGGCGCCGAAATAGTCAAAGAAGTTGCTTCCAAAACCAATGACTCTGCCGGTGATGGAACTACCACTTCTGTAGTATTAACCCAAGCTTTAGTTGAAAGTGGCTTTAGAAAGTCTCTTTCTGGTGCTAATTCTATGGGTATTCGTCGCGGTATTGAGACTGCCACCCGCGACGCGATTGAGGCATTGAAGAAGATTGCTAAACCTATAAAGTCTGATGCTGAGGTCAGACAAGTCGCCACTATTTCAGCAGAGTCGGAGGAAATTGGCGCTATTATCGCGAATACTATTAAAAAGATTGGTAATGATGGAGTGGTGACTGTGGAGGAGTCTCAGGCATTTGGTATTGACTCTGAAGTGGTCGAGGGTCTCGAGTTTGATAAGGGATATTTATCTCCCTACATGATTACCAACGCAGAAAGAATGGAAGCTGAATACAGAGATCCAGCTATTCTTGTGACAGATAAGAAAATTTCGGTTATTAAAGAAATTTTACCTCTACTTGAAAAGCTTGCTGCTAGTGGAAAGAAAGATCTCGTGATCATCGCGGAGGATGTGGATGGAGAGGCGCTTACAACATTTGTACTCAACAAGCTTCGTGGGTCGTTTAATGTACTTGCACTCAAAGCTCCTGGCTATGGAGATAAGAAGAAGGACATGCTTGGCGACATTGCTGTTACTGTGGGGGCGAAAGTGATTTCAGAAGAAATTGGACTTAACTTTGAGAAAGCCGAGCTCAACATGCTTGGACGTGCCTCAAGAGTGGTCTCGACAAAAGACAACACTATCATCGTTGGAGGCAAGGGTAAAAAAGCAGAGATTGAGGAGAGAGTAGAGTCTCTCCGTGCTCAACGTGCAGTAACAACCTCAAAGTTTGATAATGAAAAACTTGACGAAAGGATCGGTAAACTCACAGGAGGAGTTGCGGTGATACGTGTAGGAGCAGCGACGGAGACTGAGATGAAATACCTTAAATTAAAGATTGAGGATGCAGTAAATGCGACAAAAGCAGCTATTAGCGAAGGCATAGTCATGGGTGGTGGTAGTGCTCTTGCTAAAGTTTCCAAGAAAATCGAAGCCAAGTATAAAGAGTCCAAGGAAGCAAAGTCCGCGCATGAAAATGCTGAAGCTGCAGAGTTTGCAGCAGGCTACACTACAGTAATAGAAGCCTTAAAAGAACCCTTACGACAAATTGCTAAAAATGCTGGTAGGGAAGAAGGGGTAGTTGTAAATGAGGTTCTTAAAGGTCAGAGCAACTCTGGCTACAATGCTTTAGAGGATGTCTTCGTTTCCGATATGTTTGAAGCGGGTATCATAGATCCGGTTAAAGTAACGCGTGTGGCTCTCGAAAATGCCACCTCCGCTGTTGCCATTCTTCTTACCACAGAAGTGGCTATTGCCGATGAGCCAGAAAAAGAAAAACCCCCAGCTTCTCACAATGGAATGGATTATTAAAAGCAAAACAGCCTTGTTGTAAAGGCTTTTTTGTTGTTTGTCTTGATGTGCTTGACAAATATAGCATTTAATGCTAGTATGTAAAAAGAGGTTCGCGTGGTGCGAACTTTCAGTAAAACCGTAAACCCGGAGATTCCGGGGATGAAGGAGAGGGTAATGAAGGGTATTCAGGCGTATTCGATTGAACTCAACCGCAAGGGTGCGCAGGTCATCGTGATGCTCGGGGACCGTCCGGTCACCCGCCACGCCGTCCGCACGCCGTCGGGTCTCATGGGGTTCAACCCCGACGAGACCGCGCGCGGCCGTCGACTCAGCGCCAACATGGCACTCGCCGAGGCGCAGAGCGGGTTCAACACCCTCAAAGAGAAGCTCAAGGTGCTTCCGAAGGATGTGGAGCAGGCGGATCGCCGCAAGCTCGAGCGCGCCCTTCAGCGCGCCGGCAGCGAGCTCAAGGCCGCGAAGCTCCACCAGGAGAAGACCTTGGAGGAGTACCCCGAGAAGGTGATCTTCGTCTGATCACTACTAGGATCGTGCTCTACGCAGGGTGTCTGGTTTACCCCAGACACCCTGTTTTCTATTTAATCAAATATTTTCATGTCAACACTTTTCACGATCGTTGAATTTGTTGACATACGTTGATGTTGTGATTTTGCGTGTGGAACGTTAAAATGGTTGTATGAATAAAAAGAGTCAGAAATCTAAAAAGCCCAAAGACAGATTTGATGAGGTTCTAAATGCAGTCATGAATCTGGACAGGAAAACAGGTTTGCAGTACGACGATCTCAAACATCATATAGGTTTAGTGGCAGAACAAGTGGCTGGTAATTCTGAGCAAATGACCAAGCTTTTTGACATGGTCGAGCTGATGAGATATGACTTGAAGCTTAAAGCAGATAACGTAGAAATGATGGCCTTATCTCGAAGATTGGCCACCGTGGAAAAAAAATTGGTAAATAGAAGATAAGGGCTTTATAATACTCACATGTCTCCACTTACAATAATTTTAATTATCGCGGGTTTAATAGTGCTTTGGATAATATTCGCTTACAACGGGTTTGTTCGTTTAGTTAATAGAGCTAAAGAAGCTTGGGCCGATATCGATGTCCAGCTCAAGCGCCGTTACGACCTCATCCCAAATCTTATAAATACAGTCAAAGCCTATGCCACCCACGAGGCCAAGGTACTCGAAAATGTCACTCGGGCAAGAACTGCAGCTATGAATGCGGGCAATATCGCTGAGAAGGGTCAGGCTGAGAACATGCTTTCAGGAGCGCTCAAATCTCTCTTTGCTGTATCAGAAGCTTATCCAGATCTTAAAGCCAACCAGAACTTCGCCAAACTTCAAGACGAACTCACAGATACAGAGAACAAGATCCAAGCTGCTCGCCGCTTCTACAACACCAATGTGCGCGATCTTAACACTAAGACGGAGTCTTTCCCATCGAACATTATCGCGGGGATGTTTAACTTCTCCAAGATGGAATTCTTTGAGCTGAATGAAGGAGAAGAAGCTGCTCGCGAACCTGTCAAAGTGGAATTCTAGCTTCCATGTCCAATCTTTATCACCACCAAGATAGCAATATCTGGAAGACATGGCTGTTTATGGGCTTTTTCCTAGCGCTAGTTGTAGCTGTAGGCTGGGGATTTTCTTATTACTACGACAGTCGAAGCATACTTTACATCGCTTTTGTCTTAGCTCTTTTTCTCAACGTTTTTTCCTATTGGTTCTCGGACAAAATTGTTCTTAAGCTCCATAAGGCTAAGAGAGTTACTCGAGAGGAATATTTTGACCTCTGGAACATAACAGAAAACCTCTCTATAGCGGCAGGACTACCAATGCCCAAACTCTATGTCATAGAAGATCAATCTCCAAACGCTTTTGCTACCGGACGCAACAAGAAGAACTCTGTAGTCTGCGTGACTACCGGCTTGCTTAGCATCCTGGATAAAAACGAGCTTGAAGGTGTAATAGCGCACGAACTTTCTCATATTGGAAACTACGACATGCTTCTTTCGACTATCGTTGTAGTCTTAGCTGGATTTATAGCACTTATTTCAGACATGTTTCTGCGTGCACAAATCTTCGGAGGAGGCAGAGATAGAAACCAGAGCGGTCCTATTATCATCATCGGCTTAGTACTCGCTGTTCTTACACCACTTGCGGCCACCCTTATTCGCCTCGCTATCTCACGCAAAAGAGAGTTTCTTGCGGACGCATCAGGAGCACTCCTTACTCGTTATCCCGCAGGTCTTGCAAACGCTCTTAAGAAAATTAGCGCTGCTCCAAAGCCAATGCGTACGGCCAACAATGCTACGGCACATCTCTTTATCTCAAACCCATTTGGGCCAGGTAAGCTTACAGGTCTCCATAAACTCTTTATGACGCACCCACCTGCAGAAGAACGAATTCATGCTTTAATGGAAAGTAAGAATGTTTAATTGGAAAACAAAAGGTGAAAAGGAAAAGCTAGAGGACCAAGTCCGCGATCTTAAAGCACAGGTCGATGATTTAGAAGTTAACCTCATACACGACCACCTTACTGGGCTCAAGACCCGAGCCTTTTTTGAAGAAGAAATCAGTGTGTATCTTGAAATTATTGATCAGCAAGCCGAGACTGGGCAACACGCTGCTTCTCAACGCAAAGAGCGTTTTGGTTTCAGGAACCTTTCCATTATCTTTTTTGATATCGACCACTTCAAAAAGATTAACGACGAGTACGGGCATGATGTAGGGGATATGGTTTTGAAGAAGGTTGCTTCAGTTATCCAATCAAGCCTGAGGACAGGGGATACGGTTGCACGTTGGGGAGGAGAAGAGATTATAGTGAGCCTGCTTGGCGCAGACGAAAGAGATGCCACAGCTAAAGCAGAAGAAATTAGACAAATGGTAGGAAGTCTTATCTTTGCGAATATGCCTGAACTTACCATCACTATAAGCGCAGGCGTTGCATCCTCTGAAAGGGGAGTAAAAGTTATTGAACTTGAGAAACGCGCCGACAAAGCGCTTTATAAAGCCAAACAATCTGGCAGAAACCAAGTTGTCATGTATTCTGAGCTTTCTTCCGCCAGCGCTTGACATTGCAGCGCGCGGCAAGTTCAAGGAGAACTAGCCGCCGGCGAGCATCGCGGGGGAGAGGCACAGAAGCCTCTCCCCCTTTTCTATTTATAAAAGTTCTAAATTAAGCTAATATTCTTCAATTCAGGAGGGTTCGCATAGTGGTCGAGTGCGCACGCTTGGAAAGCGTGTATGCCGCAAGGTATCAAGGGTTCGAATCCCTTACCCTCCGCACTGAAAGCAATGAGCTAACTACTCGTCTAAAGTACTATGTGGACAGAGCTTTGCTTTTGCCTACAACGTGTGCTATAATTATTCTATGTAAGGTTCTCGAGGAGGCGACTCTAGGAGAGGTCCGGCACTTACATGGTTTTAAAATAATGCCGGCAAGTTAGTAAGACAATGACAACAAAGTTATACGTAGGTGGAATTCCTTATACAACAACTGAAGCCGCTCTCGGAGACTCGTTCTCTAAGGCGGGCACAGTTACCTCAACTGCGATCATCATTGATCGCATGACAGGTCGTTCTAAGGGTTTCGGTTTCGTTGAAATGGCCTCCGATGAGGAAGCTCAGAAGGCGATTGAAATGTTCAACGGCCAAGACTTCGAAGGAAGGAAGCTCACCGTTAACGTCGCTCGTCCCCTCGAACCCCGCACTGGTGGAAATGGAGGTGGAATGAACCGCCGTCCTATGTAAATCTCCGGGGGAGATTTACATCTTCCCTGAATATTTACTTTAAGCAAAAGCCCCGCTCCGGCGGGG
>JANLIM010000047.1 GCA_024654145.1 Candidatus Zambryskiibacteriota bacterium
CCAATCTGAAGCATTACCTGAATTGGCGTGTTCAAGAACTCTTTCCCATTTTTGATTCTTGTCCTTCTCTTTCTCTGCTTCAGTTGGCGGGTTTTTCGCAAGTTCGCCATATATATTCTTCTCTGCATCCAGAACCTCCTTCATCCTACGATTTGTATAAATAATCCAAAGCACAGACCCGGCACTCAATATGACAGCAAAAACTTTCCAATAAGCCCAGAACGGGAAGAAGTATGAATGGAGAAAGTAATTCCAAACATTAGTGAAGTTCCCCCAGCCAATAGAATTTATGTAGTAAGCAAGCTGTGCAAGTATAGCTGCGAGGATAAAAAGTCCGACCAAAAGATATGTCAGCTCTAGAGAAGCTGGTGTGCCGGATGGTGCTTTCTTATCGTCTTTCTTTTTATCGTCGGCCATGGATTAGTTGAATAAGTTTAATAAGTTGAAAAGGTTGAATAAGTTCACTCGCCTAAGAAGTCCTTACCTGCCATAAACAAATTATCCTCCCTACCGAGGTCCGCAGTCAACTCAATACCTAAAGGCAGATCACCCTCTTTACCAAAAGGTAGTGAGATAGCTGGACAACCGCTCACATTGGCATGCACAGTAAAGATATCTTCTAGATACATTTCCAAAGGATTCGACTTCTCTCCGAACTTGAAGGCCGAGGCAGGAGTTGTCGGAGTCATAATAAGATCAACACTTCTAAATGCTTGCCGCAACTCAGAAGTAATAAGCTCCTTTGCCTTCTGCGCCTTGCCGTAGTAAGCGTCATAGTAGCCGGAAGAAAGAACATATGTGCCCAGAATCAACCGACGTCGAGTTTCCCTGCCGAAACCTTCTCCGCGTGTTTTAAAATAATCGTCGATCGAGTTCTCTCCATCAACATGGAGACCGTACTTCACCCCATCGAAACGTGCGAGGTTCGAAGAAACCTCCGCTGGAAGTATGATGTAGTACGCTGCAAGCGAATAAGGCACGGAGGGAAGGGAGATATCGACCACCTTATAGCCCAGTGATTCGAACTTCTCGACTGCTTCATCGAAGTTTTTCCTGACAGCGGCACTTACTCCTTCTTCCTCCACAAAGGCTCGTGGCACGCCAATCACTTTCTCATACTCTTTTCTGTGCGCATAAGTCGATTCATCTATGCTTGTGCTGTCCATGCTGTCGCGCCCTTTGATCGCATCATAGATGATCTCCGCGTCAGTGACTGTCTTTGCGAAAGGGCCGATCTGGTCGAAAGAAGAAGCGAGAGCGATTAGCCCATGGCGGGAAACCCTGCCATAAGTTGTCTTAAGCCCCACGACTCCGCAATGTGCAGCAGGCTGCCGGATAGACCCGCCGGTATCCGACCCAAGAGAGCCGAGCACCATCTCTCCCGCCAGAGCGGCGGCAGAGCCGCCTGATGAGCCTCCGGGCACTCTTCCTAAGTCATGAGGGTTCCTGGTGACGCTATATGCCGAGTTCTCAGTAGAGCTGCCCATAGCAAACTCGTCCATGTTTGTGCGACCGACTAAGATTGCCCCAGCTTCTTTCAACTTTTTAATAGCTGTAGCGTCATAAGGCGCAGTAAATCCCTCCAGTATTTTAGAGCCAGCAGTAGAACAGTGGCCAGAAAAAAGCATGTTGTCTTTGATGGCAATAGGTACGCCGAGTAATGATAATTCCTCTCCATCCGCAATTCTCCTATCTGCTTCGTCGGCTTGAAAAAGAGCGTCATCAAAGACTTCCAGGAAAGCGTGCACTTCCCCATCCTTCTCCTTAATAGCGTTCAAAGACGCCTCCGTAATTTCGCGCGCAGAAAAATCCTTCTTCTTCAGAGCTTCAGCTGCAGATTTGATGGTCAGTTTGGAAAGATCAATCATTAAAGAATCTTTTTAACTTTGAGATAATCACCTTCTCTCTGTGGCGCTTGGGATAAAATCTGTTCCGTATAAATACCCGGCTCATGCGGCTCGCCGTCTTCTCTCATCACATTCTTGAGTACAAAGCTATCAGCTGTAAGCTGTAAGCTATCAGCTTTAGAAATTTCCTTTACTTCTCCGACGTAGCCCAAAATAGCGTCGAACTCAGTAGCGAGCCTGTCCGCCTCCGAATCGGCTATGTCGATACGAGCAAGTTTGGCCAAATTAAGCACTTTTTCCTTATCCATAGGCATATTTTAACACAAAAAAACCGGCGAACGCTTTGGTTCTCCGGCTAAAGAGCGGACGGACGGGGCGCGAAGCCCCGTCCGTTTGTTGAGTGTCCAACCTTCCAGCTGGGATAAGGTAAGAAGGTCTTCCTCCCAACGATCGGCCACGAAACTAAGGGAAAGAATTCCCTACTACCACCACATAGACGCAGGTGGTCCCCTTTTTCTTCCTCTTAGTGACTTGGCGACGATCTTACGAAGCGTCTGTTGCGTTCGAAGCCCAGGATGGGCGGTTGCTGAACCATTGGAACATTGTTCACGGTCCGTCGAAGCGCTGCCCCACAGCTGTCGCAAGCCTCCTGCTTGCGATCTGTCTGGCTGAGGTTGCAGCTCGTACAAAGAATCCTGGGAAGCGGGCTTGTCATCGGCATTCGGTAACTCCGAAATTATCTTGTTGATAAGTGGGTGAGATTCCTTCACTTATCACGGCGGGGGTCGAGCATGCTTCAAATGTGCACTCCTTTCTGTCCAGTAGTATACTCTCCGAAATTTTACTTTTCAAGCAGAGTCATGAACTCATCTTCATTTAAAGTTTTCACACCAAGCTCACGTGCTTTATCAAACTTCTCTCCCGGCTCATCTCCTACTACCACGTAATCAGTATTTTTTGATACTGAACTCGAGATATCTCCTCCTCTCATTCTAATTTCCTCCTTGGCATCTTCGCGTGAAATGTTGGAAAGAGTACCCGTCAACACAAACTTCTTGCCCTCCAGCTTTTTGGTCAACACCGAGTGTTGACCACTTTCAGCTTGGATTCGAACCTGCTTGAGAAGATTAGTGAAAAGTTTTCTGTTTTCTTTATCTTTAAACCATTCAGCGATAGCTCCGGCTACTATAGGACCTACTCCTTCAATGCCATGCAATTCTTCCTTTGTAGCACCTGCAAACTTATCCGCTTTATTAAAATGAGTAGCGAGGTCTCTTGCTGTTTCTTCCCCCACTTGCGGGATGGAGAGTCCTGCGATAAAGCGTGCAAGCGTCACGTCTTTAGCCTTCTCAATCGAGTTTAAAAGGTTTTCAATCGACTTATCTCCAAAACGCTCGAGTGTTTCAAGGTCTCCTTTTTTTAAATTAAAAATGTCATCAATGCTAGAAACTAGTCCTACTGACATTAGCTGAGTTATGATTTTGGGTCCCAAACCATCAATGTTAAAAACATTTCGTGAGGCAAAATAAGCCAACTTTCTCCTTTGTTGTTCATAAGAATTTTTAGAAACACATCTATAAGCAGCTTGACCCGGTATACGCTCTATCTGACCATCTCCTCCACATAGTGGGAAATGCTTTGGGAACTTAAACATCCTCTCCCTCCCTGTGCGCATCTCGACCACAGGTCTAACAACCTCAGGAATGACATCCCCTGCTTTTTGTATCACTACCGTGTCTCCTATGCGTATATCTTTGCGTTTAATCTCATCTTCGTTATGAAGCGTGGCACGCGAGACTGTCGAGCCTGCGACGCTTACTGGGCGAAGCATAGCAACAGGAGTAAGCACTCCAGTACGCCCAAGTTGGAGAGTAATATCTTCCACGACAGTTGTTACCTGCTCTGCCGGAAACTTAAAGGCAATGCCGAAACGCGGAGCTTTACCCGTATAACCAAGCACATCCTGATACTCCTTCCTATCTACCTTTACTACCACCCCATCTATAAGATAGTCCTCCTTGTCTTTCTTATTATGCCAGGATTTCCAATACCCTATCACTCCTTCAATATCTTTGAGTTTTTTAAAATGCGGATTCACTTTAAATCCTAGTTTTCCAAGCATCTCAAGCTCTTCCTCTTGAGTTTCTGGAAGCATCTGGCCCTTAATCCGCACCAGATCATAGACAAAAGCATCCAGTTTTCTTTCGCGTGAAATTGCAGGATCCAGTTGGCGTATAGACCCTGCTGCCACGTTTCTTGGGTTCGCAAATAAATCCAACCCTTCTTTTTTCCTCTGGGTATTGAGCTTTTCAAAAACGTTTTTAGGCATATATATTTCCCCCTCTGCAATAAGCGAATAAGGCTTCTCCAGTCGCAAGGGTACTGATTCTATAGTGCGGACATTGTGCGTTACATCTTCTCCCACACGTCCGTCTCCACGCGTAGCTGCGTTTTTTAAAATTCCTTTTTCGTATGTGAGCACTACCTTAAGCCCATCTATCTTAAGTTCAGAAAGATACTCTGGCTCTTTTTTAATAATCCTTTTTACTCTTTCATCAAAGGCTTTAATCTCAACCTCGTCAAAAGCATCGTTAAAAGACCACTGCGGCACTTCATGCGCGACCTTCTTAAATTCGTCTAAAGCAAGCCCGGCCACTCTCTGAGTTGGTGAGTCTGGAGTAACAAGCTCTGGATACTTTCTTTCAAGCTCGGCAAGCTCATGCTTGAGTGAATCTAGGGCCTCAGGCGCTATCTCCTCTTTGTTTTCGACATGGTAAAGATAGCGATAGCGGTTTATCGTATCGCGCAATTTCTGAGCTCTTTCTTTTATCTCTTTGTTAATCTTCATTTATATGACCACACTAGTAGACGCCTCGGACTGCCCTTTGGACCCTACGAGGATTAGCCAGGTCGCAGGTATTGTAACCCGAAGATTCAATAAGTGTAGTGCCATCTCCTTGCTTAGTAACTGTCACTTCCGCACAGTAAGGTTCCGGCAGGAAAGTGATGTTGAAGCTACTTACAGAGCCTCCTCCTACTTGCCATTGGTTTCCTGGATTATTAGCATCGCGATTACAATCAATAGTCGTACTCGTGGACTCGTCAAAGGCAGTAAATCCACTCGGATTTCTCACCCCCCAATAAAGTGCACACTCAAGTCCCGTATCAGCTGCATAGAAAGCTATTTGAGAATCCCTCCCGGCCACAGATATAGAGGATTGTTTAACAGCAAGAGAAGTTATGCTTGTCGCCACCAAAAGCAAAGTGCCCGCAATAACCAATGACAAAAATAGTGTAAAACCTCGCTGTTGGTTGTTGGTTGTTGATTGTTGGTTGTTCATTTTATTGCCAATTTAAAAGATTCTCCCGTGCTTTAAATTCCCTGCTCTTTGTACCTTTATTCCAACTTACCGTCACGGTAACTGCAATTTCATCACTGTTCACTTGGTTAAGTGTAATCTCTCTTGTAAAGATGGTTGCATCCCAAGAAGAATCGTAGCCATAGAGCCCAGAGTCAGAATTTTGTCTGATAACCGGGCAATTGCCAGGAGAACTACAATTAATAGGGACGGGAGTAACCACAGGGTCTACAGTACACGCTTCTCCAAAGTAGCACGGGTCACTAGAATTTTGAGCAATCCCTGTTAGCCAATGTCTGTCATTAAGCCTGTTTTCGTCTCGAATGTTTCTTATCTGTTCAAAGCCTTCTTGAGCAAAATAAAATGCGAGAATCTGATCTTTAGAATAAATATAAGAAGAAATACCAGTCTGCACAGCCCCCGTCGCCCCGACAATAATAGTGATGAGAATAGTAAGCGCCACCAAAGTCTCCACTATGGTAAACCCCCGGCCGGTTGCTTGCCTTGAGCTCATTCGAAAGGTTTGTTGTAAGTTGTAAGTCATTTTATTCATCTAATTCGCGCTGAGACACTAGCGTCTGCAGTGTAAAGTCCGTTCGGCTTCTACCTGTGCCGGAATGGCTTTTTACCTTCACTATCACCTTCGGCTGAAGAGTATTATCTGTGTCAGCTCCCAAGACGTAGAAGACGAGGTCGTCAACAACAAGCTCCGGAGCAGTTACTGGAATATAACTACCGCCATCAACACTTTTCTCTATAGACTGATTGTTTAAGCGATATGTAATCTGAATATCATCACTCGAAAGAAAGCTTACAAGCGTCCCTCCGCTCGGGCAGTTCTGAGGATTTGTCACAGGGCCATTGCCACAATGGTAATTCTCTCCGAAACGCATTTCTTTAGAAAGACTCTCAATTGCAAGATTGAGGTTATTCATAACAGTCTTGAGCGAACGCGCCTTGCGATTGGCTTCAAAAACACCGAGTATAGAACCCATGCTAATAGTCATAACTACTGCAAATATAGAAACAGCCGTAAGAAGTTCTATCAAAGTAAAACCTTTGGTTTTGTCTCTTGTTTCTTGTATCTTGTATCTTGTTTTCATCATATCACTCTACTGAAACCTGCCCAGTCTTATATATTATGACAGAGCGAGTCACTCCTTGAGAACTTCTAATTTTTATCCTCACCCCGACCATATTGGGAGGGTTGTATTCTTGTCCTCCATTGTTGAATAAAATAATGCGAGCGTCCGTGTTTGGTCTGAGAAAAGTCACGTCCACCCTACTCGTAACATTACCACACTGATCCGCACCATTAGACCTGACCACACAAAAATCCTCTATAAAAAACCCGCTACTGAAATTAACTTTCTCTATACATTCAAAAGCCTCTCCCGTCTGACAATCCCAATCACCGCTGTAGTGATTGCTTATGTCCTTGTCAACAAAAAACAAGTAAGAAGTATCAGATCCTTCCTCCAAAAGACTGAAGGCAAGACCGTATGCTGAATTAAAGTCGTCAGATCCAGGTGTCACCTCGCGCACCGCTATGCCGTAAATCTGTGCTTGTAAAATGTTGCTACTAAGGT
>JANLIM010000069.1 GCA_024654145.1 Candidatus Zambryskiibacteriota bacterium
AGAAAATATTGGATATTTTATGTAATCTGCTTTCTTTTGGTTGCAGTATGGATAAAAGCCTTGCTTCTCATTTATTAAAATTCATAAACCCGCAAACCCGTTTGCGGGTTTAAATGGCTACTTCAGGCAGCGAGTGAATATGGAAGCTTGCTTACATAGAGCACGGGCGAACCTGAAGCAAGACCTCAGACCTTATTTCAAACGGTTCGACAAGCTCATCGTAAACGATAAACCACACCCCGTCCGGTCGAGCCATCCTGGACAACCCTACCCTCTTGCTCCAACTCATCCATATAATTCACCACTGTCCGTTCCGAAACCTTCAAAGCATCCCGAATATCATTATTAGAAAGCTCACTTTGTACCTGCAAAAGCTCAAGTATCTTCTCCTTATTCGCATTCTTCCGCACAGTTTGACTTGTAGTGAGCTTGTCGAATCTATCTAATGCTGTAGCACAGATTCCAACCGCTGATTCTCTCCCTCTTTTTGAAACAAGAACTGCAACAATAACAACACTGAGGATTATTAGAATGATTTGGGGCATGGGTTAATTATACTTAAAACAACTTGCCTCTAGCTATCGCCTCACTCACTTTCGTATATTCGTAGATTTATTAAAAAGTCCTCGGTACTGAGGATAACTTTCCTTTACAATTCTTTGCCACTCTGCAGTTTCATTATGGCCGCTTAAATCTGTCTTGGAGTACACAAGCAATACTGAAACAAACTGTTTCTCATGATGCCAAGCCACAATACACCTATTTCCCGAAGATTTAGCTGATTCTTTTGTCTTAACTATTCTAAATTTTGTTTTGACAATTCTTATACCATCAATATCACAAATGATTTCAGCCTTATCAGTTAAAAGTAAAGCGTCAATACGCTCAAGCTGTGCGGTAATTGCACGCAATGTAATGTCCCAATGAGATTTATACTTTTTCTCGAAGCTCTTTATAAAGTGCCGCTCAGCAAACTCTTCTATCTGTACAGAATAGTTGCTTTGCATATAATCTAGAAAACCATCTCAGGGTCTTCTTGAGTTATAAGTTCATAAGGAATAATCTCATCCTCTCTACAAAGAGCATAAGGTAACTGATTGTGTGTAAAATTGACAATCTCGCGTGTTTTTTTGCGTTTCCACTTTTCAGCAATCTTTTCCATTAGTTCCATCTCCTCATTTGTGAGACTTTTAATTTTCTCATTTTTATTGCTATCCGATTCACCAACTAAAAACATTTCTTTACCATTCTCATTTCTGTGATCAATCGTAATTTTACCCGCCTCCTCAAGCTCATCAATCGCTCGAAAGAAAGCGTCAGGCACTGGACCATATGCAATTTTTCTATAATGCATCCCGCTCATACTTTCCATATGATCGTAATACCAGGCAAAATCTGCTAGATAAAGCAGCTTGGCTAATTTTGTCTTCGGAATTTTTCCATCATTTGAAAAATTCATTCGTAAATAAGTTAGAATCATATGCTTATACTTCGCAATATCAGGGATATTCCCAGACAGTAATTCATCAACACTAATTGCGAGAAGGCTTGCAAGTTTCTGAGCTTCGTCAGCATTAAGCTTTTGCTTCCCTGCTTCTATTGCTGTATAAGTCGGTCGAGATACACCTATGGCATTAGCCATCTGTTCCTGTGAAAGATTGCTTTTAAGCCTAAATTCTTTAACTTTTTGCATATACTTGGTCATAGACCAAGTATATGCAAACCATGTAAAAAAGTCAAGCCGTTTTGGCTGGATTATTTGACAACCAAAATGTAGAGCCTAAAATATAGTAGCCAGTCTAGTCGAACTGGTTTAATCAAAATAAAAACATGGACAAATACATCATCAACCAAAACGCTCAGTCAACAGGAGAGCACGAGGTTCATAAGGAAATTATATGCCCTACCCTACCACTCCCAGAGAATCGAGTGCTTATAGGTTACTTCTCTTCTTGTCGTGATGCCACCATGTCGGCAAGGTCCCAGTGGCCAAATGCAACAATTGACGGCTGTGAAAACTGCATCCCAACTTGTCACACAAGATAAGAGGTCGACTTGAGCAAAACGTACCTGTCTATATAGAGCTTGCGGAGAAGGAGGACGACTGAGTTAAAACTATTCCCCAACGGCGATAGAAAGGTGCACCTCGCTTACAATTCACCGCCAGTGGCGGTGATTCTGTTTTAAAGCTTAATTTATGAGGTTTTACTTTTTCTCATGACTTTTTTGGAAGGCTTAACTTCACTAGAAACATACTTCTGGTACAGATCGAATAAATAAGAAATTCTATCCTGGTCATTATTAAATCTTTTGTCATAACATTCTTCCACTGCTCTATCGAGTTTTTCATGTGCCTCTCTAAGATCAGAAGGCATCGCATTAGGATCATACAGGTCCGCCAATGAGCTGCGAGGGTAGAGAGTTCTAATAAAAATCACATTTTCTGCACATTCTTCGACTTTCCTCCTTTTTTCATCTGTTAACTTCTCTGGCCAAGGAAAGTTGTTGTAAACCAATGTTGATGAGTAGCGATAATCACTCTTTAATCGACCACATACGTATTTTACCCATACCATATGCATTCCGGAATGAAGAACTCCAAAATGATAATTTGTCGCATTTGCAATAACGTACACTTGGTTTGAGGCAATAACATTTGGCTCTAAATATGCTATTGGGATGTATTCACGATTTTCAGAGGAAACAGTAGGAAATGCAAGATAAGGTGTCGCAGGTTGACGAATTTCAGCAAAAAGGGTGGGCGTTTTAGCCAAACATTTAGTAGTTTTCCTAGCACTAGCCTCTCTCCATTTTCGAACTTTTTCTACTCGTTCAATTATTTTAGTTAGCTTTCTGAGTCCAGTCGGATCAGCATCCTTCAGCCATAAACAATATCGAGTTTCATTATGTAATAATTCTCTGCCTCCCACAAAAGGCCTTATGTACTTTTCTGATAGAGCCGAGCTGTTAATTAAATCCTGTTTATCTTCTTCAGTAAGTGTGTAGTTCCCATCATCTAAAGCGAAGCTTCCATAACTTATTTTTGGGCAGTTTGATATAGGTTCAGAATGATTCTCAAGTAAGATATCCGACCCCTCAACTAAATAAGGATTAATAAGCGAAACCTCCTTTTCCTTTTCCTCTCCTCGCACATCTTCGTATTCATACAAAAACTTTTTCTCGACATCAAAGGCGCCAAAGCCGACAATCACACAATAAACAGCTGCAACTCCCGGAGCGTCATTGGTCCATTTAAATGTCTGGTGAGCAAAGTGGATAACGATGTTGAAACCACTCAAATATTTCCATAGCAAACCAACTTGTTCTCCTTGAGAAATTGAGTTAGTAGAAACAAATCCAACTTTTATCTTAGTTCCCGAAATGTATTTTGCAGCCTTAGCATACCAAGCTGTAACAAAGTCTAAGTTTGCGGCACTCTTCATGTTATCAAAAGCGTTCAGCACCCCTTTCTTTTGTTCTTCCGACATTAAACGGGCTCCATAAAATGGAGGATTCCCTAAAATATATGAGAGTTCTTTTCTAGAAACTAAATCAACCCAATCAAAAGATAGTGCGTCTGCATACTTTATTGTTGCGGATACCTTAATTGGTAATTTATGTAGGTATTTTCCTAAAAACTTACCTAATTCTGAATTCATTTGATGGTCAACCAAATGCATTGCCACCTCAGCAATACGTGCAGGAAACTCCTCTATTTCTATTCCATAGAATTGATCAATGCGAATACGACTTGAATCTTCTTCTATTTTCTCACCATTGTTAGCTTTGATTTTAAATATTTCAATTTCAAGTAGTCTCAGTTCTCTATAGGCAATTACTAGAAAGTTTCCACAACCACAAGCGGGGTCCAAAAACTTTAATGTTCCAAGCTTAGTATGAAAGTCATTGAGTCGTCTCGAGTCATATTTTACATCATCAAGTTCTATGTATAAATCATCAAGAAAGAGAGGTTTTATTAACTTAAGAATATTCTTTTCAGATGTATAATGAGCGCCTAGATTTCTACGTGCCTCCTCATTCATCACACCTTGAAAAAGAGAGCCAAAAATAGCAGCTGATATTGCTGACCAATCAAAGTTACAACATTTTACAAGCCTTAACTTTGTACTTACATCACAGGAAAGAATCCCAATATTTCTCGCAAAGATTCCACCGTTTACATATGGCAACTTTGCAAGATCTCCATCCAAATTTGACTGTCGATCTTTTTCAGGGATATTTAAAGCCTGAAAAATCTCTGAAAGTTTGGAGCCTAAATCACTCCCATCAATAGAAGTTCTGTTGTTAATGTAGCCCTTAAAAGCATCTTTTGGGAAGATTCCTGTGTCATCTGCGAAGAGACAAAAAAGTATTCTTATCAAGAAAACCTCGAGATCGGGTCCAGAATATCCTGTTTTAGCTATCTCATTATGAAGCTCAGCCATAAGCTCGGCGGCCTCAACGTTGGCCGCTACTTCTTCTTCATAATCAACCTGATTTTCATGCCCAGAAATAAACCCAAACAAATCTATCTTGGTATACAGCTCTCTAGTTGGAAAATCTTGGTGTTTGTTTTCTTCCAAGTCATACACACGAAAATTCTCAAAATCTGAAACAACTATGTATCTTGGAAGTTCGACCTCTTTTAGTCCGGGAAAATATTCAATAGCTTGTTTATAAGCCGTGTCTAAACTCTTTCCTTTAGATTTATGCTCGACAAGCAAAACGCCTTTCCAAAGAAGGTCTGCGTACCCTTGAGAGTTGTCTAATTTCTTTATTGGATGTTCAAAAGATGCAACTCTTCGCCTAGTAACACCAAAGACCTCAAAAAAATCATCCCAAAAGCTTTTAGCTTCGGCATCTTCTCTTGTCTCCAAAGCCCACTCCCGATGAAAGGCTAAAGCTCTATTCTTTATCTCATTTGGGCTGATCATGTTTACATTCTCAATTTCATCCAATCAGTTACTTTCTTTGCAATATTTAATGTTGCCCATCCTTTTTTAGACACATTCACAACTAAGACTTTATCATTTTTATCTACTATCTGCTTTATTTCATCCCTAACTTGAGCAACAGTTTTATCTGTTTTAATTAACCAAACAGACTGCAGTGGCTTAGCCCACTTCAAATAAGATTTTATATAATTAGTCAACAATGAATAGTCTTGAAGATCCTCAGGAGCTCCTAGGTCATAGGAAATTAGATAAGTGTTCATTTATTTTCAGAGTTATCACTAGCGCTGACTAACCCAACATCAACAAGCTCCTCTATATTCTCTGATTGTTCAGAATGACCTTGTAAGGCCTTAAGGTGCGCGACAACGTTTTCAAACTGTTGTTGAAGTTGAAAATTACCTTTCTGTAATTCTTCATTTTCATCATTTAACTCTTTAGCAAGCTGTAGAGTATGCTTCTCACGTTCAGCTACTTGAAGCTTGCTATTTTGAAGCTCCAATAATTTTCGTTTATGCCCCTTACGTTCGTCTTTAAGTCTTTGCTCTTCCTTTTGCTGTTTATACTGTTCTTCAGCCTTTTCAGAAATGACCTCTTGTATACTTTTTAATCTTCCTCTCGTTCCAAAAAAATTAAACTCCTCTATAGAAAAGAATAGGTACGTAAATACTTTGCGAAAAAAAAGAAGAGCTAAAAGTACTATTGCTGGCCATATGAGAACTTTTACCAGATCGATAAACTCAATAAAAGTAAGCTTATTTTGGTATATAAAAATGAGTAAAGAACCACCCAATATAAATATAATCAAGTATGGCACCGCTCCAATAAATCTCTCAGCAAAACTTCTCATTACCTGACTAATATCCCACAAATTTGGGACCTCTACAACCACTTATCTGGATCGAGCCCCCAACCCGCCAGGCGCTTGGCGGGTTGGGGGTTACATTTCAAACACTTTGAAAGTAAGCTCCGGCAAAGAGACAGTTTCTAGTTCAGGACTAATCATATTTAACTTATCTTTATTTTCTTCTTTATAGTGGCAAAGAACTTTTATAGGAAGGACCCCTAAGCCCTCACCCACTCCTAGAGAAAGGCTGAAAAAGGCCGCACATAAAATGTTAACTCCAGCTGAGTCAGCGCCGATGATTTTTCCTTCAATGGATTTACTAAATTCAGGAAATTTCCTAAGAGTTTCTAAAAGCTTACCTGTATTTCCCCCATGGAGATAAACAACGTCTGAGTTTCTTATCTCTTCTATAAACTTATCTTCCGTAGCTACTTCAAAGGTCAATCTCCTACCTCCACCGTTTTTAACAAACTGCTCAATATCTTCTTTGGTATTTTTTTCAACTCTATCTGCTTCTTTAGAAAAAAGAACTAGAAGAATCTTGGCTTCCTGAGGGGCGGTACTTAAAATTTCTCTAAAGAAAGCGTCATTTTCTTGCTTCCCATCTTTAGGAAATCCTCCTTGTAGAATAAATCTTGTGCTCATTTTAGTCCTAAAATTCTTTGACCTTCTTCAAACAAACTTATAAATTCTTCTTTGGTCTCCGGCGCCTTGTGGTAATGCATTGGGAGGATTTGGCCGATCTTTTTGAATTGCTTTACAAAAGCGGCGGCTTCGGCAGGACCGAAGGTGTAGAAGGTGCCGACCGGAATCAGCGCCACATCCACTTCTAGATTCGATACATCAATACCAGAGGGATAAAACATATCTCCTGCAAAATAAACTTTCTGCCCATCGCATTCGATAAGGAAGCCGAAATTCTCTTTGGGCCTTACTTTAATATTGGGTCCATGATCCACGTCGAAAAGCTGGACCTTGATCCCTACTATATCTACCGTATCCCCTACTTTGACCTCTACAATTTCTGAGGCAAGAGTTTCCTCACCAAGCGCCTCGATGCACTCTCTGTTGAGATAAATTTTCTTCGGTGCAAGTGCTTTGATCTGCTCTATCGAGAAGTGATCGCCGTGGATATGAGAGACGAGCATTGCGTCAGGTGAAATTCCAGCAAGTTTCTCAACCGGAGTGTAATGACCTATATCGGCCGCCAATTTAAACCCGTTTTCCATCTCGATAATAAACCCAGACTGCTCGAATTGAGTGATTTTCATATTTAGAATATCCCACAAACTTAGGGTTCTTACAAACCTCCCCCACATTCTAATATTCTTAAGAATATTAGAATGTCATAATTCGAGGTTGCAATGGTTGAGCTATGGCTCTAGTATTCAGGGTAGACACTAGATTGGGGGTACAAGTGGATTTCCAGGCGCTTTTGGCGGTCAATTCGGATGCGGCACTCAACTTCTTCCACACCAACCTCAAAGGGCTTGTCGGGCTGGATGCCCGCAAGGACGAGACCCTGTACGTTGCGAGTGTCCTCGCGAACTATGCCCAGACCTCACGCTTCGAAAGAACGTCACTTCCAGTGATGGCGAACCTCTCGGAGGTCTTCGACAACTTCGTCGTGAACAAGAGCTTCATGGCAGACCCGGGCACTCTCGAGATTGCTGGAGCTCAGACTCTCCTTCTCTCCGGCTTCTTCCGTCAGCAGATGAGGCGCCGGCACAACGTAAACTGGTACGACAGGCTCGGCTCTGGGTTCTTCGAACAAGTCAGTGAACGTTCGAAGGAGGACTCGCGCCAGGAGTTCTTCTCCCAGCTCGCACTTCGCTTCCCTTTCTGGACCCTGACCTGCTCTGAGCTGGAGAACCACTTGCGCGAGAGGCGCCTCCTGCTCAGACTTTCTTAGTACAAACGAACGAACCGCAGCCTGCAAGGCTGCGGTTCTTAATTTCTCGTTGAGACTACTTGCGCCCGCGAGGCTTACGAGGTTTTGGAGTTGCTTCCAATTTCCTAATAAACGCCGCGCGCTCGGCCAGGTTGATATTGACCCGGTCCAGTAGATGCTGGAATTCCCTGGGTGTGATTTCACTGTACAGGTAACACCGTTCGCCAGGATCATCCTCCGGCTCACAACAGTCGCAGCTGTCGTCATCTTCCCACTGGTAGTACTTACCTTCCGGAGTCTTGAAAACATGCGGATGCTCGTAGTGGTTGCGGGGCAGAATACAGGCTGCCATATAACCGTCACTACGAGTTCCTATGACCTGATGTTGCCGAGCGACGATAATGTGACAGAGCTCGCCTAAAGCCATATAGCCTCTCAATCAAAGTTTCTTCCCCCATCCTTCCATAAATCTCTAACCCTTACAAACCCCCTCTTTTCTCTAATTCGTTCGAATAGTAGAATAGAGCTATGAAAAATTTAGAACGCTTGCTCAAAGCTTTTGCCAATCGCCGCCGGCTGGCCATTATTAAACACTTGAAAAAGAAAGGTGAAGCAAATGTCGGCGACATCGCCGAGCACATCAATTTGTCATACAAAGCGACATCAAAGCACCTCGGCGTTCTAGCATCAGCTGACATAGTCGAAAAGGAACAGAGAAGTCTAGAGATGTGGTACAGCCTCTCACCCCAACCTCACCCACTCTCAAAATATATCTCTAATTCGCTCGAATAGGAGAATAGATGCAAGTTGTGAGTATAGTCGCAAATCAATGAAAATTTTTGTTAAAGCAAAGACTGGGCAAAAGGAAAATAAAGTTATTCCTCCCCCACTGAAACTAATACCTGATGCAGAGGAATGGCATACCGTCTCGGTCAGGGAACGCCCAGTGAAGGGCAAGGCTAACGAAGCTATTGCAAGACTTCTGGCAGAACACTTCAAAACTTCCCGTTCACGAGTCCGCCTGATTTCCGGCGCAATAGCGAAGAAAAAGACTTTTGAAATAAGTTAAAAGTTTAGATACGTAATGGTTAGTTGAAGAACTGTGGCAAAACTCACCCAAAGGAGATATGGAATATTGGCGAGAGCAACCCACCCCACGCCGCTAAAGCTTCGCGGGGCAAGTCTCCATATTGCAACCATTCCCCACACCAAGGTGCCAAGGACGAGTAGGATGTCGAGCGCAGCAAGCAGATTGTTCTGAAGTCCGAACTGGATAGGAGAATAAGCGACGTTGAATACGATATTGAGCGCGAAAGGCAGCGCGACACGCGCAGGAATCTCCTTTTTGAAAAATTTGTAGAAGACTGTGCCGAAAGAAGCGGCCATGATCACATAAAGCACAGTCCAAACCGGGCCGAAAAGCCAAGCCGCTGGCGCCCAAGAGGGCTTTAGAAGCATTGCATACCAAGAAGCTGTATCCATGAGTCTATCGTCCCATACCTCTCTAGCTCTTACAAATTATCTTTCTTCTCTAATTCGCGCGAATAGGAGAATAGATGCGTGACTAAAAGGATAGAAAGAGCCCTAAAAGAGCTCTAAATGTTTGGTTAACTTTTTGGATCCTCGATAAGGCCGAGTTTGACTAGACGGGCGGTGATGCCGCCTTTTTGGCGGCCGAATTCTTTCATCAAAGTTTTGATTGAGGCACCTTCATTAAACCTGAGTTTGAGTATCTGGTCGTCTTCGTCGCTCCACTTCCTATACGCATTCGGATTCTTTTTACGAATCTTATCTAGTGGAGATTCTTCTGATTCGTCTTCACTTTTTCCTTTTGTATCTTGTCTTTTGTTTCTTGCTTCGCCCGTCCGTAGCCTTGTGTGAAGGCGGGTTTCTTTCTTTTTACCACCACAGGCACGTACAAAATTATCGTGCATTTCGGTAATTTCGTCCGCAGAGAGCTTATTGAAAGACTCTTCCGCCGCGAGGGACATACCTCTGAAACGAGCATCAACTGCCTGAATATCTGGATGCACTTCAAGTGCGCGCTGATTTATACCAGAAAGCTTAAGTCCAGAAAGAGTGCGCACTCGAGAGAGTGCAACATAACCCTGTCCATATTCAAATGTTTGTGAAAGGTCCATCTGTGCCGCATCCAAAGACATCCCCTGGCTTTTGTGAATGGTAATAGCCCATGCTAGGCGCAAGGGAATCTGTTTAATAGAAGCGAGAACTCTATTGTTCTCTTCTATCGCCCACTCGAGAGGTTCAACTTCTATAAGTTTGCCGCTCTCTGTCCTCACCTCAGGGTTGCCGGTAAATTCTGAAAAGCCTACGACCTTGCCCAAGGTACCGTTCACAAAGCCTTCTTCGAAATTGTTTTTGGTAAACATAACTCTGGCACCCACTTTGAGCTCCAGCTTTTCTGGAGAAAGACAGCCTTTCTTAAGCTGAGCAACAAGCTTATCCGACCCTCGGGATTCCATATGGAACTCTCGCGTATTGATAGCGATCTTGTCTAGTTCACGGCTGTTCAGCACATCAACATCTGCATTGTGTGAAAAAAGTCTTGGGATATCCTTCTGCTCTACTGCATCGAAACGAGTCTTAAGAATCTCGTGATGATCCTCCGACACCTCCCCTCTTCTAATAGCCCCGAGTATTTCTAAAAAAGCCTTATCCTCCTGCCTATGCTGTTCGGAAAGATAAGCTACGACGAAGTTCGAGACATCCCAAGATGGTGAACGGAAGGCGAAACGTTTGTCTTCACCACTTTCTGTGCCAAAAAGATCTTCTGTATTACCCCAACTCTGAGTTCGAGAAACGACCGGTGGCAATTGAAAAAAGTCTCCGACCAAAACCACTTGCAGTCCACCAAAAGGTTCTTCAGAATTCCGCAGGGCACGACAAGCTTGGTCCACCATAGTGAGCGTGTCACCAGAGAGCATGGAAACTTCGTCAATGATGAGAGTTCGTGCATTTCCAACCCGCTTCACCAATCTCTCGTTGGTGCCCATGTGGTCGAGATCGTATTCTGTCAGGCGAGGTTTGATACCAATGCCAGACCATGAGTGAATGGTGTAGCCCCCAATGTGTGTCGCGGCAATACCGGTGGAGGCAGTAATAGCCGGTTCTATACCCTGCTCGCGCAGCCACCGGACAAAAGAATTGACAGTATGAGTCTTGCCGCTACCAGGCTCGCCGGTGAGGAAGACATTGGCGCCGGTCTTTAAAATCTTAAGAGCATCAGTTTGTCTCATGGACATGGATTTTAACACATCCAAGAAATGAAAAAGTCCTCAGCCAGTACTGGCTGAGG
>JANLIM010000004.1 GCA_024654145.1 Candidatus Zambryskiibacteriota bacterium
GGTCATCTGTCTTAGAAAATGGAAGTGGCCCTTGTGGCCCCGTTCGGCTTTTGCTTGAGCTGTTGCTGGGCTACGTGGTGGATGGCCATTTCCACGTAACTACTCACAACCCCGAGTAAAGTTATCCACAGAATACCCATACTGAACCTCGCTTTTTTGATAGAATAGAGGTATAAATGAGAGGACATTTAAGCACAGAAATCAGACTCCAAATTAGTGTCACTAGGCTGAAAAGCAGTGTTGAACGCTATCGGCTGAAAATTAAGGAACAAGACCTGCTCCTCAAAGAAAAAGACCGCAAAATTAAGGAACTTGAAGCAAAACTGGTGGACAAAGAGTCGCAGAGGAAAGAATTGCTCTCGTATCTATATAAACCAGGCAAGAAAGATGGACAGTCATTACCTCGGGGCAAGAAGCCGGGCGCTCCTGCGTACCACCGTCCCATCCCTCCCGACAGTGCCGTTACTCAGGAATACACCTATACCGTTAGGAAGTGTCCCATCTGCAAGGGAGGCGTTGGCGATATCGTGGATACAGTCGTGAAGTACACCGAAGACATCGTGCTCAAGCCGCATCCGCTTGTCACCAAGCACACCATCACCCGCCATTGGTGCTCAAACTGCGAGACATACGTCAAATCTCCCGATGTTCCTCCAATCACTCGCATTGGAAGGAACGCCATGGGTTATATCCTCTATGCCAGGTATCGCCTGCGTCTCCCGATGAAGAAAATACAAGAGAGTCTGTCTGATCTCTATGATTTCAAGATATCGGAAGGAGAGATTGTGGACACGCTCAAAGATGCCGAGACGCTCTTCGGCAAAGACTATTCAGCCATTATAGTGCTCATTCAGGAGGCGAAGGCGGTGTATGCTGATGAAACTGGCTGGAGAATGGATGGCAGAAACTGGTGGCTCTGGGTATTTGCAACCACCACGGGGACGCAGTACGTGATTGAAGACACCCGAGGCAAAGGAGTGCCCGAGCGCATGCTGGGAAATAAAGAAGACCGAGTGATTATTTCTGACGGCTATGCCGCCTATCAGAACCTTCCTGGAGACAAACAACAGTGTTGGGTACATTTGCTCCGAGTGGCGAAGCTCCACTCGCCTGCATTGTATGGAGACTTGGTGGTGCTGTACAAGAAACTATTATTGGAGCTCGAGAAGCCCATACCAAAAAGAAATAGAGAACAATTAAAAAAGGAATTCACTCTCCTTATTGAAAAGAAGTACTCTGAACCCACGGTGGAGAAGGTGAAAGGGCGAATGAAACGCCATATGCCATTCCTATTCACCTGTCTTGACCATGACGGCGTACTTCCCGAGAACAATACTGCCGAACGAGCGATCAGACCACAGGTCGTTATGAGAAAAATCTTCGGCGGTTCTCGGTCGCTTGCCGGAGCAAAAGCACATCAGGTGAACAGTTCAGTCATTGAGACCCTGCGGAAGCAGAATCCAGACGCTAACTTCTTCGATGTGATGTTGCCTTTGTTGGAAAAGAGGCGCTCAGAGTTGTGAGTAGTTACAATCCGGCCTGTTGACACATTAATAGGCATTTGCTATAAATTACACCACATGAGCCCAGCCGTAAAAACAAAGAAGCGTTCCAAAGAGGCGCCAGCCAAAACGGCTTCTTTTTCGTTTGATAGCGCACAGCTCGCGAAGAAGCTTCTTTCTTCTGCGCCGGAGCGTGCGCGCGAGGTTTTAGTGCGCCGTTTCGGTCTTGGAGCGAATCCCGAGCG
>JANLIM010000028.1 GCA_024654145.1 Candidatus Zambryskiibacteriota bacterium
TCTCAAGGCGCAATATGTGCAGGAAGGATTTTATGATGTCATTCATCTGCTGTCCCGCCGCATGGATCTCCTTAAAATAATCCCCCTGCTTCGCATTCAGCTCTCCCGCGTCTCCGTGGAGAAGCATCTCGGTATACCAATTAATGGCCGTGAGCGGCGTACGCATCTGGTGTGAAGCCAGTGATATGAACTCATCTTTGGCTTTATCTACCTCCCTCTCCTTCGTAATGTCCCGTTCGACACCAACAAAGAAGATAACGTTCCCCTCGGTATCCAGCACGGGAGAGATAGTAAGCATAGCGATGTAGAGCTCGCCACTCTTTCTTTTATTCTGGATTTCCCCTATAAATGTCTTTTTCTCTTCCTTTATCGTATGCCACATGTTCTGGTAATATTCTGTCGGCATAGGCGACTTCCAGAGCACGCCAGACTTCTTCCCGATCGCCTCCTCAGGCGTGTAGCCGGTAATCTTCACAACCGCCGCATTGGCGTACATCACAACCCCTTCTGAGTCGGTAATGACAACCTGGTCAGAAGTATTGTCCAGAGCTAACTTGAATTTCTTAAGCTCATTCGCGAGGATTTCTGCTTTTGTCTTTTCGACATTCAAATCCTCAAGCACGTTTCGAGCGGCTATTTTCGCGTTTTCAAAGTCTTTTTCTATTTCTTTTTGGTCAGTAATATTTTGAAACACCGCCACAAAGAACTGCTTCTTTGGACTATACACTGAAATGAGGAACCATCGTGAGAGCGGTGCACTATACGTTTCAAATCGCTCCGATTTTCCGGTGAGCGAGACGCGTCCATAAATCTCAAATAATTCCGAATTGGAGGTGGTAATATCCGGGATAAGCTCGGTGACCTTCTTCCCGACCACTTCTTGTAATCCCGTTAGTTTCCCAAAATTTTCATTAACCTTGAGATAGACAAAATCAACGGGATATCCTTGTGCGTCAAAAAGCATTTGGCAATAGGCCATTCCGTCAAGGGTATTGTCAAAAATCGATTTATAAAAAGTCCTAGACACATCGGCTTTCATTTTTGCCGACTATTATTTTTATGATTGCCGTTGCTATGATTCCCGTTTCCATTTTTACCATTACCGTTTTTATGAGACCCCTTCTTCAAGTTTTCGATTTCTTTCTTCAATTCTACCATTTTTAATTCCCTGCCGACCATCGTTTTATTCAACGACTCCAGTTCATTGACCCGACTGGTGAGCTTTACTGTTTGTTCGGCTACTTTATCCTCAAGCCCTTTCGTATATTCGGACAGCTTTTCCTCAAGGCCTTTTTTGACAGAAATATCTTCCATAGCAAGGATGATTAGCTGTACCGAATCTATCTGCTTGGCGTTGAGTAGTATCGTCTTTTCTCCAATCTTCTCGAACGTATGCGTCACCGCATAGTCTCTCACTTCTTTTTTCTTGGGCAAAATTTCTTCCAGCAATTTCCTCAATTCAGGAATATCCCATTGGCCATTCCCTAATTTATACAGAGATATGTCCACTGTTTCTTCTTTTGAAACCTTGAAATTCTCGTAGAAAGTCGGGTTTCCAGAAATAACGCGAAGGTCGGCCCCAAGAATGAGAAAGGATTCTCGAGCCACATCTACCAGCGTCTGCATATAATGCAGAGCAAGCTTTCTCGATTCTTCTTCACTTTTTTTAGTGTGATTATTTTCCATAGTGTTAAAAATTTCTTGGAAATAAACGGGCAGACTATTTTGAACCGGACACGACTTGTATCGCACCGCATCGCTTACACTTCACCTCAACGCGACCTGCCACCACATCTCCTTTAAAGAGGAGTTTGCCGCAGGAGCACCGATGTTCGGGAAGAGTTTGCATACGAAATCCGCACTTGATTCGGACTTCTGTTGGGGGGAGTCTCTCAATACAATATTATCACCAAGATGTTGTGGTGGAAGAATTCTATACGACCTTGGTGGATAACTGCTGCGATAACTTTACCGCCGCAGTATAGATAGTGCTTCCTAAAAAACAACCTTTCTGTTATAAAACACGTACGGCCCTATCGTCTAACGGTTAGGACAAGGCCTTCTCAAGGCTTAAATCAGAGTTCGATTCTCTGTAGGGTCACAAAACGAAACTTCATCCGGATTCAATTCGGAACCGAGCCCTGCGAAACGCAGGGCTCGGTGCATTTCCGCGCGCTTGCGCGCGGTATTTTCAGACGGCGGGGATGCTCTGAAATGCATGGATTTGCTCTGAATAACGGGGTTCGTTCCGACCTTGCGAACGAAATTGGAAATTTCGTGCAAGTCGTCGGAC
>JANLIM010000049.1 GCA_024654145.1 Candidatus Zambryskiibacteriota bacterium
CGGCCAACTTCCTTCCAGTACCCATGGTCTTCCTGCCACGATATGGTCGAGTGGTGCGAGACTTACTTTTGGTACGCTGTCCGCGGACAGGCAAGCCTCTTTGATGCCTGACCCCTCGGTAAGCCTTGATATCTTTAAGGCGCTTTACATTGGACCCAACTTCTCGCTTGAGATCTCCTTCAAGTACCAGAGTCTCTATAATTGAGCGAATTTTGTTTTCCTGGTCGATTGTAGCTTCTTTAGATTTAAGCTCAATCGGTACGCCAGCTTCACCCAAAATCTTCTTTGCGCGGGAACGTCCAACACCGTAAAGGGTTGTGAGACCGATTTCTAAGCGCTTTTCGTCTGGAATGGTGATGCCGAGTATTCTCATTAACCTTGTCTTTGTTTATGGCGCGGATTGGCCTTACATATAACATAAACGTAGCCCTTCCTTCGGACTACTTGGCACTTTGCACACATTTTTCTGACCGCGGCCTTTACTTTCATAACGAGAACGTATTCTAGCTTAAACTCGCTTTTGTGTCTAGAGTCGCTTAATAATGCGAGGCTTCCCGCCGTATGGCTCCATCTCCATGATGACTTTGTCCCCCACCAAAACACGTATCCTATGCAGGCGCATTTTGCCCGAAAGATAAGCCAGAATTTCCTCGCCTGTTTCGTCGAGCTTAATCTTAAACATAATATTAGGGAGAGATTCAACTACCACCCCTGTTTTTTCTATAGGATTGTTGTTCTTCGCCATTCTAATCAGTAGAGAGCTGAGTCATCTTAATCTTCTCAGGCTCATCTGGCAAGGACGATTTCCAGAAAGGACGGACTGTTACGCTCGCTGACGCAATAGTTGGATAATTGTTGAGTATGCCGGGCACATCTCTTTTGTGCTTTCCCGCAAGGTCTGCTCTTAGAGCTACTTCGTCTGTCACCCACAGAAGCTTTGCTTCACCAGAAACCTTGAAGCTTATCTCATTGAGAGGCAGTAGATCGGCTGGTGGGACAGAAGCAAATAAGATATTTAGAGAATCATAAGACCGAATAGTCACATTATCTGTAGCTGAGATAGAGAGTTTCTGTTGGGCGAGGAACTTAGCGAGGTCGCTTTTCTTAAACATTACCCCATAGAGATGCCCGCGTTGATTCACAGTAGTGTTCGCCCCACTGCCGCCAGTCTGAGGCAAGTCCTCGAAGCTAAATGTTGAAAGAGTGCGGAAAAGTATGAAATCCTGAGGCACTTCAGCCTCTGCCTCAGCATACAATTCTTCCCGCAACTGACTCTCGAGCTCTGTCTTTGTCTTAGCAAGATCCGCTTCGCTCACAACTCTCTCCATTCCTATGAAGCCTCCTTCGAGAGCAGTCTTCGAACGAGCGTATACGGTTTTGAAACGAGCCGTACCGCTTAGTCCAGGCAGAGTGAAATCTGTTGGAGCGCTGTTATAAGTGTCTCCAGCCCCATCTGCATAAACAGTGGCTTCGAGAGTGCCGGGCTGAGAAACTCCACTCACTGTCTTCTTGCCCGGAACTGTGACTGCGTTTGAAATGCGGTAAACCTTACCGGCAGGAGATTCGAAACGAGTGCTCTCCACCAATCTCTGGGAATCAGTGTTATCGTTATAAATAATAATCACTCCACTAGCTTTGCGACTAACCTCTTGCTCCGCTCCGGCTGGTGCCTCCATACCCTTTTCGCGGGAGAGTTTGACCACACTGTAGAACAAGCTCGTTCCTCCTGACTTTTGAGCTGTGTAGGTGTCACCATCGAAGGCCATAGCAGCAGATTTGGGTGTGTAGCTTAGTGTCGCTCCGTTAAAAATAGAAAGAATTATAAAGAGTAGTAGGGCAAGCGATACAACCCCCACTCCCCAGATACGTTTCTTGGACACGCGGCGGCGGCGAGGAATAATTGGCCTCTGAGGTGGTAAAGAACTTTCTTCCGCTTCAACTTCTCTTGTGGTTGGAACAGCTTTCTTAATACCGTCAGTTGAAACCCGCTTAGATGCCTCAGTAGATGTTTTAGGATTGCGGGGATCAGATTTCCTCCTGCCTTCTGGGATGGGAATATCCCGGATGCTTCTCCTTTTGTCTGGCACAATCATATCCTCAATGTTTTTCGTCATGCAATAATTATACCCCCACACCTATTTTAATTCCAATTCCCTTATTCCAGAGTAGCTTTAATTCTTCTCGTGCCAGCAGAAATAGCTTCTTCTTTTTGAATTTTAAATTTCCCTAGTGTACCGATATTTTCAACATGAGGACCTCCGCAAAATTCTTTTGAGTATGCAGTATCCACATCCTCTCCGATGTAATAAATACTTACTCCATCCGGATACTTCTCGCCGAAGAAGTGCCTAGCTCCCGTCTTCTCTGCCTCAGCTTTGGGCATAATGATTTTTTGTACAGGAAGCTTCGATCCGATTTTCTCATTCACGATTTCCTCAACTCTCCTTTTTTCTTCATCTGTCATCTTGCGTGGGAATGAGAAGTCGAATCGAAGTCTTTCGGGAGTGATATTAGAACCCTTCTGCATCACTTCATCTCCGAGCACATCATGCAACGCTTGATGGAGAAGATGAGTAGCGGTGTGATACTTAACCTCCATATCGCTGTGCCCAGCGAGACCTCCTTTAAATTTCTGCTCCGAACCCTTCCTTGATATTTCTTTATGTTTTTCACTCATCACTTCTAACTTTTCATTAAAGTCTTCTTCATGCCGCAAGCCAAAATCTCGGGAAATAGCTAAGATGGTTTCCATATCAATCCCCTCAGTTGTATGTAAATAGAATGCCTTTTCAGCAGTTAACTCACCTCCATGGCGCATTTGTTCACTTGTGTAATATTTGAGAGCCTGGCCTTTTTGGACATTTTGGGCTCGAGGCTCTTCATCATGTAACTTTTGCATTTCATCTAACACTCTACTCAAGTCAAGTTTCTTTAACCCTCTACTCAAGTCAAGTTTCATTAACCCTCTATTTAACCTAATTGATTCTGTCCGATTAACATCGTTAATTTCTTTCTGAATAACTTCATTTATAGTTTTTTTAAATTCAAAAACTTTAGGGTACTGATTCTTATACTGTTCTATATACAATTCAACTATCTGAAGAATTACCTGCTCATGGTCTCTTAAAGCTTTCAACTTACTGTTACAAATTCTAATTAACTTTCTCAATACAGAATCCCGCTTATTAGAACCAGGTCTAACGCCGTCAGCAATCATAAAAATTGAGGATCTCATGTGGTCTGCAACAACCCTTTTATCAATATTTGATAGTTCGTTGGGAAGAAAATCTATAACTCGAGCAAATAAATCGGTCTTAAAGACATCGGAAACATTATTAACGGCAGCGATAATTCTTTCTAGACCTCCACCAAAATCGATATTCCTTCTAGGAAGCATCTCAAAAGTTCCATCAGCAACTTTTTTATACGTCATAAAAACATTGTTCCCTATCTCCAAGTATCTACCGCAATCGCAATTTGGATGGCAGTGCTCACCGTATTTCCTATCATGCTCAACACTTGAAAATTCATAGAACATTTCTGAATCTGGCCCTCCAGGTTCACCTACTGGCATATTGTCAGGGGTCCCCGCCCTGCTCCACCAATTTTTCCTTGAACCATAGTAGAAAATACGACCTCCTTGCATGCCAACTTTTGCTCCATTTTCTTCAGTTCCAATTTCTACAACTTTGGCCTCAATGCCATGTTTTGCAAATACGGCTTTCCAAAGCTCCACTGCTTCTATGTCTTTAGGAAGGTTATTCTCTTCATCACCTCCAAAGACTGTTACATACAATTTATTCGGATTAATCTTAATTTCATCGAAAAGAAATTCGGATATCCATTGGATCTGTTCAGTGCGGAAATAATCTCCAAAACTCCAATTACCTAACATTTCAAAAAAGGTTGTATGCCTGTTATCACCAACTTCCTCTATATCTTCGGCACGAAAACATTTCTGTGAATTAACAACTCTCTTTCCTGCCGGATGATCACCTCCGAGTAAATACGGGACCATCGGCTGCATACCAGACCCAGTAAAAAGAGTTGTGGGGTCGTTTTCAGGCACAAGAGAAGACGAAGGTACTATTTTGTGTCCCCTTTTCTCAAAAAATTCTATAAATTTTTTCCTAATCTCCTCTGATTTCATATTCTATAGTGTAAATTGCCCGTTCTTATAAATCACTTTCTTCTTACCATTGGACAAATAAGCGGTTACGGTTCTTGGGGAGGTAGAGATAATGTCAGTATGAACAGAGGAGTCATTGTAACCGAGGCGAGTCCATTCTTTTTTAGAAACTTTGCTTGGATCACCTTCAAAACAATCCCGATAGGAACTCCCAATGGCGATGTGCGTATTGCCGTTCTGGCCTCCAACATTCTCATCGTACAAGGTATTGGCCATGAATTTCGTAATCTTTGAAAAACGCTTATCGGTAAGCGAATACTCCCCCACTTTATTTGCATTCGGGGCAGCAATCATCGCCTTCAGTACTTTTTCATTTTTATTGGCTTTAGACTTCACTACTTTGCCGTTTTTGAACTCCAACTCAATCCCGTCTATGAGACACCCATAAGCATATAGTGGCTGATTAAACCTGATCCATCCTTCTGTGCCACGCCAGTCTGGAGAAGTAAAAATCTCAAAACTTGGAATATTGGCTCCGCCGCCGCCTTTCCACACCCTTTTTTCCCCGATTTTTATCCAAAGATTCACATCAGGACCTTCAATATGAACCTTTTCAATCTTTAATTTATCAAGTTTACTTTTGTAAGTATCTATCTGCCTTGAAATCTTTCTCCACTCTGCTACAGGATTAGATTTGTCCAAAAAACATGCTTTGATTATCTGGTCCCAATATGCTTTTTCAGAAAGCTTAGCTTCTTTTGCCATACCTTGGGTTCCATAAAGTCCGATTGTCCATGTAAATTTTCCCTTATGTTCTTTGTCCTGCATCCATTCACGTACGGGCTTCCAGGCTTCCCCCTGCATCATTATTTTTCCTGGATCTACGCCCTTAAGCGCATGCGGATTCGCTTTGGCGTATATGTGTATTGCATGATCGACTTCATCAACTTGGCCCCTCATTAGCTTTGCCGGAAAGAATTTTACCTGATCTTCAGTAGCCTTTTCAAAAAACTCTTTGCCCAAATTTATTCCCGGCTCATCATCAGGGCTGTACTTCCCTATCACATTACCTCCTGCTTTTCTAACAGCACGGATAACCTCTACATAAAGCGGCTTGGACACTTCGGAACCATAGATCATTACCACATCACCTTTTTTAATACCTTTTCCACCTCCACAGGCAAAATTCACCAGCACATCTGCATACTTTTCCAAGATTTTTTTAGGAGGTAAATAAGGTTTTTTCATAACAGCAATATAACATATTTCCCTTTATAAAAAGAAAAGTGCCGGTCGCGCGCTGCGTGACCGGACACCTTCGCACGAAGATCATTGAACCCGCCGCTGGGAAGCGAACTAGGCCGCAACCGACTGAAGCTTCAGGAAGTCGCGCCCCAGAAAACGACGCGCTCTTCCCTCGTCATCCGTCAGCGGACGACCGCCGAGCTGCTTGGAGATCTCGATCTCCCCACCGATCACAGCGGTGACATAGTAGATGCCCGCCAAGCCGGAAAGGCTGTGCGAGATCTCCTGCTTGAGCTGATCCCCTACCTGGAGGGGTTGGCCGTTGACAGCACTACACATCAGACGCTCCTTCCAGTTGGTTGCCTACCATAATTATCACACAACTCAGCTAATTAAGCAAGCATTTAATCCAAAGTTGTCAACACCTTAAAATCCTCTTTCAGAGTACCTAGCAAACGCTGGTTATATACAGTAGCTGCAGGATGGTAGAGAGGCACAAGTTTAAAGTTAGGGGCTTGGAAGACTTTGCCGTGAAGCTCCCCTATCGTTTTTATTTCTCCTTCTAAGCCATAGCGTCGCATTATATATTCCATAGAAAAGCGCCCGAGGGTGGCAACCACCTTCGGCTTTATGATCTCAATCTGCTTGTCCAGAAAGGGTGCGTAGAGAGCGATCTCATCCGGTTTGGGGTCGCGATTTTTGGGCGGACGGTCCTTCACAATACTTGTGATATAAACCTCTTCTCGACTGATGCCAGCAGATTCGAGAAGTGTATCCAACATCTTCCCTGCTCGACCGCAAAAGGGTTTACCAGTGATAGCCTCATTTTTACCCGGAGCTTCACCGACAAAAATAATTTCCGCATTAGCACTCCCTTCTCCAAAAACTGGCAAGTAGTTATTTTCTACCCGATATTCGTAAAGCGGAGAAGTTGTTAAGTTTAAAACTTCTTTAGCGATCTTCTCTAAGGCTTCCTCCTTCCCCAACATTAACCCCTATTCGTTAATTTCTCCTCAATAAACCAAAAGAGTGTAAAGACGACGAGAGTTGCAATGGTGGCAAAGAGCGAAAGCATAATAAGCCCATAACCGACAGCCATACCTATACCCGCAGCGACCCAAAGTCCTGCTGCAGTTGTAAGCCCGGAAAGATGTGAGTCTTTAAAGATAATTACTCCTCCGCAAAGAAACCCAATACCCATAACCACGCCAGCTGCAATACGCATTGGATCGTAGTTAAAGGCGTCCACTGTCGGTATTACATATCTTGCAATGAGTATAAAGAGTGCTGACCCCATAGAAACAAGTCCGTATGTGCGAAAGCCTGCAGTCTTCCCAGCAAGTGAGCGCTCAAGGCCGAGGCACGAGCCGAGCAAAAGCGCGACAACAAGATAAACCAAGGGTTCCCAGGTAGCAGATAAGTTTAAAGTTTCTATCATTTGTGGTGAGTTAGTCGAACTATTTTAATTCATTAATTTCATTAAGTACTTCCTGCCCGTCGAAGTCGTGCCCCAAGACTTCAGTAAGCATCTCTGGCTTCTCTCTAATACTAGAGCAAAGCACTATGCCTGCGGCTAAAAGAATCCTTTTCCTATCCTCAGAAAGCGAAGTGAGGCAAGTAACAGGGTGGAGGCCCTCTTCCTCTATCATATCTTGGAGATTGCCTTTCTCCGGATAATTCCAACCAACCAGTGTCATATTCTTGCACTCTGCATAGTGTATAGCTGTTGAAGAAAACTTAGTATTAGTGACAAGCCAACTATCAGTCACCTTCCTATCCTTACCACCATACTTATAAACATTGTCTTTTATATCATCGAAGCGGGACTTGATATAAAGCACCACCTTGAGATCTGACTTAGTGCCGAGTTCATTGTGGAACTTAGCTTCTATCATGATGAGTTTCTTCTCATTATAGGCGACAACATCCACCTCGTGGGGTACACATCCGCCGAGCACTGTCTGGCGAGTGAGGCATTCAAAGCCCTTAGCTCGAAGCACCGCCGCCACAAAGTCTTCAAATGGGAATCCGGACGGCCCAAGATCCATCACAGCCCGGCGGAGCGAATAGCTCCTGGCCACAGGCTTACTGATGTTCTTAAGGATAAGGAAGGCGTGGCGGTAGATGTCGCCTGTGGTCATGCCGCTATGGAGCTCAGGCATAAGATGTGCCAAGACATCCTCCGTCGCTTCCTGGCTAGCGCCAGAATTCAAAAGAGAGAAGCGTAGTTTCTCCGAGTCAAAAGTCTCATGATGGCCGTTAGCCTTCACGATTGTAATCTCTTCCGGGCTAACTCCGCTTTTAGTCTTCTTCACTGCATCAGCTGTTTCTGTCATGAAATAATTATAGCAGATAGACTTAAAAAATAAGCCCACATCTCATCTATGTACAATATACTGATATACTGTACATAAACTATTCTCACAATTCTATTCTAAAACTTTATCCATGATTCCTCCACCAAGACATACGTCACCTTGGTAAAAGACTAGAGATTGGCCCAAAGAAAGGCCCCGGACAGGTTCCTTAAACTCCACTACCAATTTTTTACCCTGAGTTGAGAGTGTAAGAGGTAACTTGTCTCCCCTATATCTAATACGCCCAGTAAGCTCCGGATATTCTGGCTCATTAATCCAATTCACATTCTTCAAAATTATTTTCTGCGGGGAAAAATCTAGAATCTCTTCTTCTTTGTCAGAAACTACAAGTGTGTTTGTGGTTATATCCTTTGCAACGATATAGAATGGGCCGCTTTCTCTACTTTTTTTAGTTATTTCAAATCCACGCCTTTCACCAATCGTGTAATAAACCAGCCCCTTGTGCCTTCCGATGGTCTCACCATCTACATTGAGCACTCGCCCAGGTTTGGATGATACATAGTGTGAGAGAAATTCCTCCATACTGACATCACCTAAGAAACAAATACCTTGACTGTCCTTCTTCTCCGCCACAGGAAGCTTGTACTCTTCTGCCAGTTTCCTTACTTCATTCTTAGAAATATCTCCTACTGGAAAAATTGTGTGCTCAAGGTCTTCAGGCGTGAGAGTCCAAAGAAAATAGCTTTGGTCTTTTTCTTTATCCCTCCCCTCTTTCAGTGTTTTATTGTCAGTTGTTTGTTGTTGGTTGTAGGTTATCTGCGCATAATGCCCAGTAGCAATACAGTCAGCCCCCAACTTCTTTGCTTCTTGCCAGAAAGCGCCGAACTTTATCTCTCGATTACAAAGTACATCTGGGTTCGGGGTCCTGTTGGCCTTATACTCACTTAGCATCTTATCTACTACTTGCTCCTTGTACTCCTTCTCGAAATCTAGGAAGAGAAAGGGTATGTCTAATGCAAGCGCTACTCTCATAGCATCGCGCCTTTCTTCTCTCCAAGTGCAGTGCATCCACTCTGGCTGCCAAGCTTTGATAAATACCCCAGTCACATCAAATCCCTGCTCCTTCAAAAGCGCAGCAGAAACAGCTGAATCCACTCCACCAGAAAGCCCGACGAAGACCTTTCTTTTAAGAGGGGTATTTGATTGTTTGTGTTTATTCCAAATTCTAGCCATATTCGTTTCGTTCACCGGGCCTAGGGTAGCCCCAGCATTAAAAGTACCGGGAATGTCAGTTTTGTCCATTTCCCGTTCGTGAATCTTATTCGGCAGAGGGATGGTGGCAAAAATCTTGACGCTCTCGCCTTCGATCACCACTTCATCAATAACGAGTTTTATTATATCTTTTTTCAGCCGTTCTGTCACGATTTTTGGATCATTTATTTTACTCAAAAACTTATGGCAAGTTTCTTTGAACAGATCGATCTTTGCGCTCACATCGTGCTGGACGTTGAGCTTCATGATAAGCCCATCACGTTCGGAGATGAGTTTCTCCTCGCTTAGCTCGATATCGGTTTTCTCTTTTCTTAATTCCGGAAGCGTCATCACTTCGGCCTTGAAGGCTTCGGTGATCCGCTTCTTGGCAACTTCCAGTTTTTTAATAGCACTACTGATGTAATCCAGTCTCCCATCGATACTCTTGGCTCGTTCCTCGTTTAGGATTGATTCATTTCTGAAGTTATTAAACACTTCCTCCGGATTTTCCAATATCGATTTAACCGTGTTCCAAACTATTGGCTCAATCTGGTCTGCTCGCAGATACGGGCTATTGCAGTTTTTTTGAGGAGTATTATTCATCCGGCTCTTGCAGTAGTAATAAATGACTCCGCTTTTCTCTTGATGACCGCGATACTTGAGATGGTCTTTGCCACACCGGATAAGTCCCTGCAGTAAATATGTTTGCTTGGTACATCGTTTGGCAAACATCAGATTCTTTCGAGCCTGCAGAAGTCCTTTCTTATGCTGTTCATCGGAAACGATTCTCGGTATCTCTATTGGAAACCATTCCTCTTTTGCTCGTCTGATCTGACGGACTTTTGGCTTACCAGTTCGTAGATTGGCCACATCCAATTTTATAGTTTGATTTTTACAGCAGTACCACCGGCCAGTATATGCCTCGTTGGCCAGAACATTCCGTATGGTCACCTCGCTCCACCAACCAACCGGATATTTTTTCAGCCCTTTCATCTTCCGATTCTTTTCGGTATTTTTCAGCGCGTCGTACTTGGTAGGAATCTTAAGTTCAAATAATTTCGCCTGTATTTGTCTGATGTTGAGCTTATCCTCGGTATACCAGTCATAAATCATTTTTACCACTTTCGCTTCGGTCTCATCCAATTCGTGTTTTCCAAGTGGGTAGTTGTACCGATACCCAAAGAGTGGCCGACCGCCATTAAACTTCCCCGACTCGATTCTCCTTTTCATTCCACGCTGGGTGCGCTCCATTATTTTCGCTCTCTCAAATTCGCTGAATGCGCTAAGAATAGTAAAAAGCAGTTTATCGTTCGGCGTCGTACCAAGCTCCCCTGTCTTAAAATGGATCGTGACATTTTTCTTCTTCAGCTCCTCAAGAATGATCAGTTGGTTATAAGTGTCTCGGCCGATTCGGTCGGCATCATAGACTAAAAAGTATGCAACATCATCATGTGTTTTTAAATATTCACGGAAGGCGGTAAGAGCCGGACGGATAAGTGTCGCTCCACTAAAACCATCATCTATAAACATCATCGACTCGTCCGGGACCGGCAGTTTGTGATTGATGGCATATTGCATCATCCCACCGATGCCGTGGATTTGAGTGTCGATGGTCTGATTACTTTTTTGTTCCTCGGTTGAAACCCGAGCGTAAAGGACTGATTTCATATTTTTATACTCATTTTCGTGGTCACAGACACCCTATACTAATCTTGCTCATCCGCTAAGCTCGAGTTGCCCACAGCTGGTTCTCCGTCTGCAAGCCATTTTTTTATTATCGCGGCTTTAGCATCGGGATATTGATTGCGTGCGAGAGCCAGTTGCATCTCATAGGGAATAAATTCCCAGCGATCGCCTGGCGACATCTCACTGAAATTCAGCTTACTGAGTTCAATTCTGTCTTTCGGATGACCCTCCACACGATCCAG
>JANLIM010000060.1 GCA_024654145.1 Candidatus Zambryskiibacteriota bacterium
CACTGTTACAGAGATAAAGAAGGGTTACAAAACGAATTTTGTCCGAAGTGTTTAAAAAAATTAGGCGCTTTTCCGTACCACGATTATATAAGTGGTAAAACTCTCCAACAGCAAAGAAATTTGCAAATCGTGACATGCTTCTATTTTAACTCTCTCAATGTCAAGGTTCAACCTTGACATTGAGAAGGTGGTTTAGAAGGGTAAAGGAGCTTGTCTAAGCTTTAGTGATTTTCGTTTGAAATTCAGAAGGAGCATTCTTCAAATATTCTTCAATTTTTTCACGATTCAAAAGCCCTTTTTGGGCACCGATATGCTGAACTACTGACATAGCGTTGATCGCACCCCATTTTAGAGCCGTAGGAAGATCCAGACCAAGAGCGAGTGCCACGACAGTGGTCGAAGAAAAGGCATCGCCAGCACCAGTGCGCTCCAGTGGAGGCTTGGGATCCGGATAGGGAAGCTGATGATAGATTTTCTCGCCGTCGTAAGCATAGGCACCACGAGGCCCGTCGGTGACAACTACAATCTTGGGGCCAAGATCTTTCGTGCGCTTTAGAAGTTCCTGAATGCCTAGAGTCTCAACACCTAAGATAACTCCGGCTTCTTCAACGTTACAGAAGAAAATATCTGCGCGTTTATAATACCGAAGGAGTTTCGTTCCCAGACCAACTTCATCTCCTGCTGGTTGAAACGCAAACTTGATTTTTAGATTCTCTTCTATAAAATCTGCGAACTCTTCATAAAACTGCCCAACTCCTGACCCAACAGCGCTGAGATAAATCCAACCAGGAGTGCCGATATTAGGCAGTGAGTAAGAGAAATCCTCATGTTTCCTAAATATGGTCCTATCTTGTTTATACCAGAGGATATAAGAATAGTTTGTCTTTTTGCCCGGCTCAGGCACGACAAAACTTGAATCAATGCCGTTTTTTTTAAAAAACTCAATTGTTTCTTGCCCAAGCTGATCATCCCCAATGTGGGCAACAAGATTCGAGCGAAGGCCAAGAAGCACTGCTGCGATAGCAGCATTCGGCGCATTGCCGACGCCAGCACAGACTGTTGCATCCTCGTAAGGTAGCTTCTCGGCGAAAGGAAGTGAAATCCGATATTCTGGAGTACCAGGTGTTCCGGTAACGAGAGCACGGCTATCATCTCCTAATCTGATAAATATATCTGTCGCCGTGTCGCCAATAGCAATGAAATCGTACATTAACTTTAATTTTAACATGGAATAGAAAGTAGTATAATGTGCTTATGTCAAAACCTCAATATTTATCAGCCAAGATTTTTTTGGATAGCGGAGACCCAGCTGAGACATACGCGGCTCTTTCAATGCTTGGATTTCTAGACGGGCAAACAACCAACCCATCCTTAGTAGCTAAAAATCCTGAAATAATAGAGCTCAGTAACCACCATCAATTAAAACTGGAAATTCTTTGGGAGAAATACAAGGATATTACACGGGAAATACACTCGCTCATACCTAGCGGATCCGTCTCTGTTGAGGTCTACGCCGATAGATCTACAAACTATGAGAATATGCTTGCCCAGGGAAAAGGGCTTAATTCCTGGTTTCCGGGAGTATTTATCAAGCTTCCTGCAACCCTTACAGGCTTACAGGCTGCCAGAACTCTTGTCTCACAGGGCATGAACGTAAATATCACTCTCTGCTTTTCTCAGGAACAAGCGGCAGCGGTTCACTCAGCGACCAAGGGGGCGAAACTGGGTCAAGTCTATGTTTCTCCTTTTATTGGCAGGCTCGATGATATTGGCTTAGAGGGACTTGACCTTATAAAGAACATAAAAAGCATGTACCAAGAGTGGGGTAGCCATGTAGAGATTTTGGGTGCAAGCATAAGGAATTTAAATCATTTCTTTGGCTGTTTAGAGAATGGGGCTGACATTGTTACCTGCCCATTTAAAGTTCTTGAGGAATGGAATGCTTTTGGCCTAAATCGTGATCCAAAGGAATTTAATGGTGGGACAGTAAGCTTAAAAAGAATTGACCGTCAACAAATCGAAGAGCGGGAGCTTGAGGATTATGAGCTTCATCACGAGCTTACAGAAAAAGGTCTGGAAAAGTTTTCCAAGGATTGGAAGAGCCTTATCTCAAGCTAGGCTTTGTTAAAAATATTATAGAAATGTAAAAAGCGGCGGCTGACTTCCTCAGAGGCTTGCTCTCTGCTGTACTCACCGCTCTTGTGTTTCAACAATGCATCAAGAAAAACAGTTCTACCTACAGCAAATCCAATAACCCTCTTCACACTCGCTCCAATCTTCAGCCAGCGCTCTACGACTTCATCGGTCTCATTGCGTCCCAGGCTCACAATACCGACATTTGATCTACCGTCTCTAGTAGAGATGTGGACTACTTTTTCATAATCTTCTTTTACATACATGCCTTCAATCTTCCAGACATCCGGCTCGATACCTGCGTCTTGTATTTCTTCAATAGACTGAACAGTTAACTCCGGTCTAAGTTCATGATCAAACCTTATCTTATCCTTATTAACAATAAGCATTTGGGAGTCTGTCGGTGGCACCAAAAGTTCAATTAGAAATTTATACCCCTTTGCGTGTGAGTAGTCTGAAAGCAGTTTCAGATTTACAAGACTCTTATTATTTAGCTCACGATCACCGCTTACGTTATACCTGAGAAGTACTTTGGTAAAAGTTGGTTTGACCTTATCAATCCAAGACTGCCATTCTTTACCATGCTCAAATTCAAAGTAATCTATTCCACTTATTTCAGTACTTTGAAGCGTCGTGTAACCTTTGCTCTTTGCATTTAGTAGTACTTCAAGACCGAACACATCATCAACTAGAACAGCGGAATCCTCTTTGGAAACGCCATCGCTTAAAGACAACTCATAACCTGCATAGATAATTTCCTTATATTTTGTTAATTCATCCTTTTGGTCCTGCGTAAGGGGTTCTGTGTATCCAAAAAGGTGCTCAAAGTATGAACGGTGGTCAAACGGAAGAATACAAAGTTTTTTACTATATCCCAAATTTTCCATAATTATAAAGCTAATTTTAGCATAAAACATAAAGCATGATAAAATTTGCTTATGAAATTAGCCGATTCACTCAGAAAAGTCTTTCACGGGGAAATTATTGAGGATGAGAAGACTTTGGACACTTATAGTACTGATGCAAGCCTCTTTAAAGTTAAGCCACAGCTTGTAGTCCAGCCGAAGAGCGCAGAGGATATCAAGAACTTGGTACAATTTATAAGCGAGCATAAGTCTATTGAACCCTCACTTTCTATCACTGTACGAGCAGGGGGCTCTGATATGTCTGGAGGCCCTCTCAATGAATCTATCATCGCGGATGTCAGTAAACACCTAAATCATATTGGGGAGTGTGGGGAAAATTTTTGTGTAGTAGAACCTGGTGCATTTTATCGGGACTTTGAGGAAAAATCTCTTGAGGTCGGGCTTATCCTTCCATGTTATACGGCTTCCAAAAACCTTTGTGCTATGGGCGGAATGTTCGCCAATAACAGCGGGGGAGAAAAAACGCTTCGCTACGGCAAGATGGAGGATTTCATTCTGGAATCCAAAGTGGTCCTAAGCGACGGCAATGAATACTTGGTCAAACCGCTTTCGAAAGCAGAACTCGAAACCACAATAGCCCAGGGGGATTTCGAGGGAGATTTATACAAAAAGCTTTTTGGATTGATCGAGGCCAATAGGGACGTGATAAACAGCGCTAAGCCGAATGTCTCCAAAAATTCTGCCGGGTACTATCTCTGGAACATCTGGGATGGAAAAACTTTCGACCTAAATAAACTTCTTGTGGGTTCCCAGGGTACGCTTGGTATTACCACAGAAATGAAGCTGCGCTTGGTACCCGTAGAAAAGGCATCCGAGCTCTTTGTCATTTTTCTCCGCGATCTCACACCGCTGGCTGAAATAGTAAACACCATACTGCCGACCAAGCCAGACTCCATAGAATCATACGATGACTCCAGCATGAAGCTTGCTCTCCGCTTCTTTCCTGAAATGCTCAAAAGTATGAAGCCCAAACATTTTCTCTCGCTTCTGTGGTCCTTCATCCCAGAGATCAGAATGATGATAAAAGATGGTATCCCTAAGATGATCCTACTAGTCGAGTACTCAGGTACAACTAAAGAAGAAGTGGGTAGAAAAGTAGATGCGCTCACGCCACTTATCGAGCAGTATCACGTCATCTCAAGAAAGACTCTTTCGGAAGAAGAATCGAACAAATACTGGACCATTCGTCGGGAGAGCTTCAATCTGCTTCGTAAGCATATGCATGGCAAGAGAACCGCACCATTCGTCGACGATGTAGTGGTAAGGCCTGAAGACATGCCGGAATTCCTGCCCAAAATGAGAGCCATCCTAGACGAACACAACCTGACATACGTTATCAACGGACATGCAGGCAATGGGAACTTCCACATCATCCCTCTCATGGATATGAGGGACAAAAGAAACGTGGCTACAATTAAAGAAGTGGGCGAACGAGTGTATTCTCTTGTAGCCGAGTACAAAGGTTCTATCACCGGCGAGCACAACGATGGTATCGTTCGTACACCATATTTAAATAAAATGTATTCTCCAGAAATTTTAGATCTCTTTAAACAAGTCAAACACATCTTTGACCCATTAAATATTTTCAACCCTGGCAAAAAAGTTGGGGGCACTATCGAGTACATGGAATCCCATATATCTACAGAATAAGTTGAAAAATAAGGCTAAAATCCAGGTTGATTTTGTCTAAAATGTAGGTTAAGATGAGTTCATGCTTACTTTAAAGGCCGACATACGGAACACTAGTACCAAACCAGCAGATGTCAGAAAGGCAGGGCAAATCCCTGCAGTCTTTTACGGCAAAAAAGAAGCATCTACCCCCATTTCTATCCCTAAAATTGACTTTTTGAAGGTCTGGAAGGAAGCGGGGGAGTCATCTGTCATAACATTAAACACTCCGGACGGAGAAAAAGAGACGTTTATCAAAGATGTAGATATCGACCCTGTTAGCGGAGCCCCGCGACATGCTGACTTTTACGTCTTCGAAGCTGGGCACAAGGTGGAGGTCTCACTACCTATCGAATTCGAAGGAGTTTCTCCCGCAGTTAAGGATCTTGGCGGTACGCTAGTAAAGGTTCTATACGAGATCAATGTCGAAGCTATGCCTAAAGACCTTCCTCACAATATCATTGTTGACATTAGTACCTTGGCCCAGTTTGGAGACCAGATTCTAGCCCAAGACCTCATACTTCCTACAGGAGTCGAGCTCAAGATTGACAGTGAGGATGTAGTGGCTACTGTTTCTGCACCTCGTGAGGAGAAAGAGGAAGAAGCGGCACCAATTGATCTCGAATCTATCAAGGTAGAGAAGAAGGGCAAGGATGAGGATGCTGAGGGTGAAGGCGAAGCTGCGGAATCAGAGGAAAAGAAAGAGGATAAATAACTTGCTGCGCTCGCAGCATCTGTTCTTACATATGAATACCTATAAAACCGTTCTTAAGTTTTTAGTTTTGACACCATTTGCTCTAGTGCTTGCTTTTGGAGCCTTTTCTCTTGCTAGCGCACAATCAGCCTGTACCTCTAATACTGCAGGGAAAACTCGAGCTCAACTCGAGCAAGAGCTTGAAGCCTGCAATAGAGAAATCGCCCAGTGGACAACTACTTTGAATCAAACCAAACAAGAAAGTGCTTCATTTCAGCGCGACGTAGCCGCTCTTACAGCCAAAATAAATGCGGCTCAAGCAAATATCAAAGGCAAGAACATTGCCATAGCCAATATTTCTAAGGACATCGCCACCAAACAGTCACAGATAAATGTTCTAGACAGCAGGATTACTCTGGGCAAGAAAGCAATTGCAGATATTTTAAGGAAGACAAACGACATTAATTCTTATTCGCTCGTGGAGGCCATACTCTCTGACAAAGACCTTTCAGAATTCTTTGTTGATTTGGATACATACGCTTCAACTAAAAAATCTCTACAAAATCTCTTTGCAGAACTACGTACAACCAAAGCACTAACAGAATCAGAAAAAGCTGTTCTAGCAAGGAAAAAAGAGGCAGAAGCAGCAGCCAAAGTAGCTATTGAACTAGCTAAGAAGGAGGTCGAGGTAGCAAACACCCAAAAGAAATCTCTTTTAGCTGACAGTCAAAATAAAGAGAAAACATACGCCCAAGTGCTTGCCGAGAAACAGGCAACAGCAGCTAAGATTCGTGCAGTCCTTTTCCCACTGGCTGCCTCAGGACCAATCCCTTTTGGTACTGCTCTTCAATACGCAAAGGCAGCGGAAACTCAAACGGGAGTTAGGGCTGCATTTATTCTTGGTATATTTGCAACAGAGTCAGGAAAGGCAAGTGATGGCACATTCGGGAAAATTCTCGGAAACTGTCTTCTTACTAACAGTCCAAACAAAGGGGACGGTAAGGGGAAAAATACAGGCACACCATTTTCTAAAGTTATGAGAGCTGACCATGTAAGGGATGATGCTGCTGCCTTTATGGAAATTGCTAAATCATTAGGGTTCGATCCTTACTCACAGCCAGTTTCTTGTCCGCAATCATTTGGTTATGGAGGAGCAATGGGACCAGCACAGTTTATTCCCACCACATGGAAATTAATGGTTCCTCGTCTAACCAATGCCTTGGGTAGAACTCCAAATCCTTGGAGCCCACAAGATGCTTTCATGGCTGCAAGTTTCTATCTATCAGATTTAGGGGCTTCCAGCGGAACCTACGAAGCAGAGCGCAAGGCAGCTCATAGATACAACGGTGTCGGAGCTCCCTGCGGCACTAGCCAGTACCACTATTGTAATGCGGTTATGATTCGAGCGGCAGATATACAGAGAGATATAGACTTCCTAAATTCAATTTAACCTTGCAGAATTTATGATTTCTGCTATATTAAGTCCCAATGAAAAAAGAAATTCATCCAGACAACTACCGACCGGTCCTTTTTATCGACAACTCGGACGGCACGGAGTTCATAATCGCCTCGACCGTAAAGACCGAGGAAACAGGTACAGCCAAAGCAGATAAAAAGGAGTACCCTGTTTATCGCGTGGAAATCTCTTCTGCAACCCATCCTTTTTACACCGGTCAGGAGAAAACTCTCGACTCAGCAGGACGAGTAGAGCGCTTTAAGCAGAGGCAAGCTAAAGCTACGACCAAGGCTAAGAAAGCCAAGTAGATTTTGGAAATAGACCTAGAAAAATACAAAAGCAACCCCAAGACTGCATACCTTGCGGATTCTTTTCTGCGCCTAGAAAAGGAAGGGGAAGATGTTAGAGCGTTAGTTGAAGCAGATGAGGAAATGAGAAGTATGTCAGAAGAGGAGCTCAAAAATATTGAAATGCAAAAAAGTGCTCTCATCGAGCAAATGGAGGGAATCCTTAAGTCCGATGAAGTAGAGGAGGAATTCCCAAACGAGATTATTCTTGAAGTCCGAGCGGGTGCGGGAGGGGAGGAAGCAGCACTCTTTGCTCGCGAACTGGCTGAGATGTACACCCTCTACGCCGTGACTCAGGGTTGGGGAGTAGCCAGCCTCTACACGTCTGAGAGCGCGCTAGAAGGCTACAAAGAGGCGGCATTTGAGATACGAGGTAAGGGGGTCTACAAGAAGCTTCGCTATGAGACTGGCGTGCATCGTATTCAGCGTGTGCCTGGGACCGAGAAGATGGGTCGAGTCCACACCTCGACTGCTTCCGTGGCTATCATGCCTGTACGCAAGAAGACAACTATTGAGATTAAGCCCACTGATCTTGAAATTGAGACTTCACGTTCAGGTGGAGCTGGTGGGCAGAATGTCAACAAAGTTGAAACTGCCGTCCGCATCATCCATAAACCTACTGGCATCGATGTCCGTTCTACTTCACAAAGAAACCAGCTCAAAAACAAAGAGATGGCTATGAGCATTCTTATAGCCAAGCTTGAGGCTAAAAAAGAAGAGGAAGAAGCCGCAAAACATTCCGCTGAAAGAAAATCCCAAATAGGCACAGCTGACCGCTCGGAAAAAATCCGTACTTACAACGTCCTCCAGGACCGCATCACCGACCACCGTATTAAAAAGAGTTGGCACAATATAGAAAAGATCATGCAAGGCCAGATCGAACCTATTTTAGAAGCAATGGAGTCTGGGCAACAGGGAGATGAAGCTGAAATGAGTGAGGATTAATACTGTTGCGTCTTAGGCTCCTATTTGATAAAGTATCCCTCTACATATGGCAGAGAAAAACAGCAATACGGAAGCCGGCTCAGGAAGCGTCATAGACGCTCTCTTTTCTGTCGGAGCCCACTTCGGCTTTGTAAAGGCTCGCAGACACCCATCCGCTAAACCCTACATCTTCGGAGCCAAGAACAACATCGAGATATTTGACCTTGAAAAGACTAGCCTGGAGTTAGCTAAGGCTCTTGATTTCGTGGAAGCTAAAGGTAAAGAGGGGGTGGCCGGCCTTATAGTCGGTGGCAAGTCAGAAGCAAGGGCAGCTGTCGAAAAAGCTGGTCTCGAGCTCGACATGCCCTTCGTCAATGGTCGCTGGATCGGCGGCACTATCACAAACTTCCCCGAGATTAAAAAGCGTATTGCACGTCTTGAGGAACTTACAAGTCAGAGGGAAAAGGGTGAACTCGCCAAATACACCAAGAAAGAGCGCCTTCTCATTGACCGAGAAATTGCCAAGCTTCAGATTTTCTTCGGTGGCCTTTCAAACTTAAAGGCAACACCAAAATTTCTTATAGTTATTGATCCTAAAAAGGAGTATATCGCTGTCGCCGAAGCAGAGAAAATGAACATCCCAGTAGTTGCTCTCGCGGGTTCAGACAACAACCTTCATGATGTAATGTTCGCCATCCCAGGCAACGATGCTTCAAGACAGAGTATCGCGTATGTTCTGGGCGAAATTGTAAAATTTTATAAACAAGGTAAAGAGTCCCAATCAACGAATGATTCGAATGCTACAAATGGCAACGAATAATTCGTAGACATTCGCAGATTGGTATAATTCGTAAATTAGCACATATGATGATAACGATAGAGCAAATCAAACAGCTTAGGGAAGAAACGGGTCTTTCTATAATGCAGTGCCAGAAGGCACTAGAGGAAGCGGGAGGGGATAAAACAAAGGCTATTGCCATACTCAAAGAGAAAGGCGCAGAAATAGCTTCAAAGAAAGGTGACCGCACCCTTGGAGCAGGCGCTGTAGCGGCCTATATACACTCAGGAGACACGGTAGGAGTGCTTCTCGAACTCCTCTGCGAAACAGACTTCGTAGGCAAGAACCCAGAGTTTAAGGCTACAGCCAAAGAGATTGCCATGCATATCGCCGCTATGAAGCCCGAAAATGTCGCCGAGCTGCTTGAACAACCTTTTATCAAAGACACATCGAAGACCATTGCTGATATAATTAACGGTACGGTTCAGAAGTTCGGCGAACGCACAGAAATAGGCCAGTTCATACGCTACTCTATAAATTAAGATGGTTCTCATATACCTCTTTATACTCTCAGGCATCGTTCTTATGACGATGGCTGTAGCTAAAAGGTTAGAAGAAAAAAGAAGGACAAAAGTCTTTCTTTTTAAACTAATATCCAGAGGCGATTCTCTGGCTCGTGAATTTCACCACGAGGCAGTTAACTTTTATTCTGCTAGCAAAGAGAAAACAGATTTTTTCATCAAAAAGCAGCTTCCTATGCACTCCAAAAGCTCTTTAAACAAAATCATTTCAAAAGTTGAAGAGAAGATGGAAAGGCATATCGACAACCTACGCGATTCGCGTCTTTTAAAGAAATCCGATGGTATCTCAGAATTTTTCAAAAACATTTCTACAGTTGAGAAAGGGGTAGGGGAACTACGGGGAGACATCTATAATGGTGAGTCTATAGAGACTGAGGCAGGGCCCGAAGCAGCATCTGAGGCCACCCCGCCTGAGCCTATTGAAATCAAATTTGAAATCGTAGAACCAAAGGTGCAGAAGACTCGCAAAGTTCCAACAAAAAGAAAGCTGAAAGTTACATCGGATGAGTCAGGAGTGAGCGGTTTATCTAATTGAGAAAATTAGGTATACTCTCAAGGTTTGAAAGCCGGAGTAGCTTAATGGTAAAGCAACGCTTTTGTAAAGCGAAGAGTGGGGGTTCGATTCCTCTCTCCGGCTCAATTATCTTTGCGGGGTTGAGGTTGCCGCTTGCCGTGAGCTTGTCGAATCGGTACTTGTAGCAGTCTCTAAAAGCTTCAAAGCAGGAACATTGGTCTCTATCTCTTCCACAGTTCTGAAGCCATAATATGGCTCACCGTTAATAATGAGGGCTGGGAGCTCTGGCTTTACTTTGTATATAGAAATAAGCGTGCCAATAGCACCAACGTCGAAATGGTAGTCAAAGGAATATACGCGCAGTTCTGGGTACTTATCACGTAAGGTAGTTAAAACATAGCCCATCTTTTCACAGTCTTCGCACTTATCTTTTGTTGAATAGAAATAAAGAATAAAAGAAGGATCAATACCGCACTTAGCTGTCAAACGCTTCATGAGCAGGTAATCCTTGATCTCAAGAAGGAAGTAAGAGCGCTTAAGGCTATCTACATCCGAGTTATCAAAACCAGTCTGGTTTTCAGCATAAGAAAGTCGTTCACCCAGGGAGCCAAGCTCTTTGGAAAGGAAGCCAGGGCCAATATCGCGGCAGGAAGTTTCCTCAAGAAGAGCAAATTGTGTCTCAGAAGAGAGGATGTCGAGCGCCACACTATCCTCGATGTCGCGCACATCCTGAAGCTTCTTATCGGTAAGAAGATTGCTCGCTACAACGGCCGTGCCAAATATGAAGGCCGTAATAAGAAATGCCACTAGATATTTCTTTGTATCTACCATTGGTTATCTCCAAGATACCTTTCTTTTAAATACAGTGTCAAATAGGGCTCGGATAAGCCAAAGAGGGGCCATAAAAGTGTAAAGGAAAAGATAGTAAAAGATGCCTCGATGTAATCTAAATTTACCGTCTGCTAATTTAAAGGAAAGGTAGAGAATAAAGATAGTTAGACCAACCGCTGTCATGACGAGGAACGGTAGCACGCCAGTGTTCACGAAGTACCAGTCGAATGATGGCGCAGAAAGCTTGTAGTTAAAGCCGACAGCTTGAAAGCGGTTAACTACCTCTATACCCTTCGAAATCCAAGCAGAAATAACATTGCCTACCATAAAGAGTGCGGAAAAAATAGAGAAAGTGGCAATAGGAAGAATAAACATGCCGATGTGTCCATACTTCCTGTTGAAAAACATTTCCTTGTAATCCATACCATTGTTAATAAATCCGTATGTCCAACGTGCTCGTTGTTTGACCAAACCTCTTAATGTTGATGGAGTAACAGTGTAAATATGTGCGCCATGCGAGTTTACAATCTTATAATGATTTTTCTGCATACGCATAGCCATTTCCATATCCTCAGTCATATGAGCATAACGATAAGGACCTAATTCGCTAAATACTCTGGTACGGAAAATCGAAAACGGACCAGGCGTAACATAAAGAGCTCCCATAGAAGAAAGCATGCGGCGCAAAAAGATAGACCAGCTGTATTCAGTTTTCTGAATATGCTGCAAAATATTTTTCGGCTCGTGCACTTTGACAGAAGGCGTAACAGCCATCACGGCAGCATCATCAAAGTGGGGCACAATTTTTTTAAGCGCCTCAGGCGTTGCAAATGAATCTGCGTCAAGGCAGCCGACAAGGTCGGTAGTGACATAAGCTAAAGCTTCGTTAACAGCAGTGTGCTTACCACCGTTTTCTTTAGAAATAATTCTTACCTGCGGATGAGATTTAAATTTACGAAGAGTTTGTAGAGTACTATCTGTAGAGCCATAATAGACCTATATAAGAGAGAGTTTTCTTTTTG